>WLHA01000311.1 GCA_009702955.1 Actinomycetota bacterium | reverse complement strand
AGAAGTGTTCCAAGACGAGTAGTTACAAAACCAGGAAGGTCTGCAACCTCAACAGTCTCTTTCCCGAGGGCTTGGCAGAATGCAAGCGCCTTCTGAAGAATCTCTGGGCTGGTATCTGAACCGCGTACTACCTCTACAAGGCGCATCGCTGGTACTGGATTGAAGAAGTGCGTTCCTACAGTCTGTGTTGGTCGTCCGCTTGCAGCACCAAGGACTCCGATCGGAAGCCCCGATGTATTCGATGCAAGCACTGCATGGTCGTTAACCGCTGCGCCTATGCGTTCGAAGACGGCTTGCTTAATCGCAAGGTCTTCAGGGACCGCCTCAACCACTACATCAGCAGTTCGTACTGCGTTGGCAAGGTCGGTCGTTACTTGAAGTGTTCCAAGCCCATTTAGATCGGCACCGCGCGAACGCGCTCGCGCTTCGTAATGCTCAACACGCTCACGTGCTGGCGCGCAGTGAGCCTCGAGGGTCTCAACAATCGTCACGGGGAAACCTGCAACAAGTGCCTCGAATGCAATCCCCGCACCCATAATGCCGCCGCCAATAATTACCGTGTTGGTGGAGGTAGCGGTCATGTTGTGGGCTCGGCTGCGGGGCGGCGACGCAGAAAGAATGTCCCGGTAGCGGTAGATACCGGTTCGCCCTCTGCGTTAGAGATAGTGGTAGTTAGGTATGCAATCTGTTTGGTGACGCGCACCACCTCTCCGCGAACACTCAATACGTCTCCGCTCGCAGCACCTCGAAGAGTGGAGTAACTAATGGAGATCGTTGCCCCATGCTCGCCCTTCTCAAGAGCGCTATTGGTCGCAAAGTTCATGGCCGCGTCGTGGACGACCCCATAGACACCGCCATGCACTCCGCCCATTGGATTGCAGGCAAGTGGAGTTGGGTTCCAGGTTGCTTCAACCCAGCCCTCCCCGTAACTATCGAAGTTGAGGCCGATCTGAGAGAGAAGGGCCATACCGCCATCACCTAGAGACTTATCCATACTGCGCATAAGGCGCGAGGCTACCGGCAGAGGGCTCTGCACTCCCCACATCAGGGCGGGCAATAGCGGAGGCCATAGTGCATAGGCGCGATACCCCGTCCGGCGGTTACGATTCCACGCCTAAAGCAGAACACTTAAGAAGTCCTGTAATAGGTAACAAAGACCACTCACAACAGAAGAGCCTTAGGAGCCAAGAAGATGCAGACCGCCGTCATCGTTGATGCAGTACGTACCCCGCTAGGTCGCCGCAATGGGAGCCTCAAGGGAAACCACCCGGTCGATCTTGCAGCGCATACTCTCCGCGCACTTGTTGAGCGTACGGGTATCGATCCTGCCCTCATCGAGGATGTCATCATGGGCTGCGTCATGCAGGTCGGCGACCAGGGCCTCAACGTTGGTCGTAACGCCGCACTTGCCGCTGGGTTCCCGGAGAGCGTTGTCGGAACAACGATTGATCGTCAGTGCGGTTCATCTCAGCAGGCCGCTCACTTCGCGGCTCAAGGTGTAATGGCCGGCGCTTACGACGTTGTTATTGCTGCTGGAGTTGAGAACATGAGCCGAGTGCCTATGGGCGCATCGGTGATCAAGGACTCCTTCCCATTCGGACCTGAGATGTATGGACGTTACCCAAACCTCGTTGGTCAGGGAATCTCTGCAGAGCTCATCTCTGAGAAGTGGGGAATCTCACGTGACGACAACGACGCGTTTGCAGCCCAGTCACACCAGCGTGCAGCACTTGCTCGCGCAGAGGGTCGTTTCGAGCGAGAGATTGTTCCTGTTCAAGTCACCACTGATGAAGGCACTTCTTGGTTCTCTCAGGACGAGGGAATTCGCCCTGATTCAACAACTGAGACCCTCTCGAGGCTCAAGCCTGCATTCAAGGAAGATGGCGTAATTACCGCAGGAAACTCCTCTCAAATCACTGACGGAGCGGCCGCGGTATTGATCATGAGCGAGGAGAAGGCCAAGGCTCTTGGGCTTACACCTCGTGCGCGTTTCCACGCTTTTGCACTAGCCGGTGTCGACCCGGTGATGATGCTCACCGGACCAATCCCCGCAACCACAAAAGTCTTTGAGCGCTCCGGCATGACCATCGACCAGATGGACCTCGTCGAGATCAACGAAGCATTCGCACCAGTTGTTCTTGCGTGGCAGAAAGAGCACAACGCTGACATGTCAAAGGTAAACGTCAACGGCGGCGCTATCGCCCTTGGCCACCCACTCGGCTGCTCAGGTGCACGCCTCATGACCACACTCCTCAACGAGCTTGAGCGCACTGGTGGTCGTTATGGCCTCCAGACAATGTGCGAGGGTGGCGGCATGGCGAACGCAACAATCATCGAGCGTCTTGGTTGAGCGAAAAGCTCAATTAAGTAGACAGCAGTGTTGCTAACTATCGGGGCAATTTGGTTGCCGCTCCGAGTATTGATCGCGTTAGTTATATTTTTCGCGCTCTATTTATTTGCCGCGAAGATCGTCCGCGCTTTTCTGCGACCAATGCCTGAGGACCCCGACCCCGAGAAAGTTCGCGTTGTCTCTGAGAGATTTCGCTGCTCGATCTGTGGGGCTGAGGTCACGATGACAGCCGCTCCAGAGGGCTTCGATCCGGAGGCCCCGAGGCACTGCCGTGAGGACATGCTCCTAGTAGTTGAGGCTGAGTAACGCTCATCGATCAAGGCTGATCCAGCGAGGCCTCGGGTCTAGGAGTCCCGGCGCCCTGTTGATAGCCCTAATCACATCCATGTGTTTTCCCACAGTTGGGGGACAAACCTGTGGATAACTTCGGTGGATCCTACGAATACCCTGGAGTTAAGGGGATTCAGGCTATCGGTACTGGGTCGCCACCATGAAGCCGGCTGAGATCTGAACCAGTCCTATTAATAGGTAGCGATTCTGAGCCTCCCCTGGGAGCAGGCCTAGGTAGTTGGCGACGATGACAACAATTCCGCTTCCGAGAAGGGCAAACATCAAGACCGGTACCCACATCGGGCTGACCTTCTTGGTCTTAGGGGTCGGCGGGGTATATCTCGAGGGCTTGGCCTTCTTTGCGCTGGCCTTCGGTGTTGCCTTGGAGCCTGATTTTGCAGGGCTCTTCCGAGGGTTATTTGAGGGCGCATTCTTGGATCGGGGCTT
>WLHA01000310.1 GCA_009702955.1 Actinomycetota bacterium | reverse complement strand
GTGCAACGAGAATGAAGTCAACTGGAACATTCACGGTTCCTTGGTGAAGGAGTTGAAGGAAGGCATGCTGGGCATCGGTCCCCGCCGCTCCCCAGACGATTGGTGCAGTTGGAACTGATACTTGCTCTCCATCATTTGTAACTGATTTGCCGTTGCTCTCCATCTCTAGTTGCTGAAGGTGTGCGGGGAGAGCGGCGAGATCGCGTGCATATGGAATGACGGCATGGGACTGTGCGCCATCGAAGTCGATAGACCAGACCCCAACTAGAGCCATCAATGCTGGAAGATTGCTCTCGAGTGGTGCGTTGAGAGCGTGCTGGTCCATTGAGTGCATGCCGCTAAGAAACTCTCGGAATTCTTTTGGCCCGATAGCAATCATGACCGGCAGGCCAATTGCAGATGCGACCGAGAAACGCCCACCTACCCAGTCCCAGAAGCCAAAAGTGAGGGCCGCATCAATTCCAAACTCCTCGACCGCATCGAGGTTTGTAGAGACTGCCGCAAAATGACTTGAGACCGCATCCTCTCCAAGCGAAGCCGTGACCCATGAGCGCGCCGCCTGGGCATTGGACATCGTCTCGGTAGTTGTAAAGGTTTTAGAGGCAACGATGAAGAGCGTCTCAGCAGGGTCGAGCCCGGCGACGGCTGCATGAAGATCTGCACCGTCAACGTTTGAGATAAATCTCATTGTGAGCGCCGGCGACACGAAGGGGCGTAGTGCATCGGTGACAAAGCGTGGCCCTAAATGCGATCCGCCTATACCGATATGAATCACATTCCGGATCTGCTTGCCGGTTGCCCCGGTGTGGCGGCCTGAGCGGAGAGCCTCAGAGAACTCAGTCATCGCATCGAGCACTGCTTGTATCTGAGGAACGACATTCTCTCCATCGACCTCGATAACTGAGCCTCGAGGTGCCCGCAACGCGGTGTGAAGAGCAGGGCGGTCCTCAGTTGTGTTGACGCGAGCCCCGCTCATCATGGCCTGAAGCTTCCGAGCGACGCCCTCCTGCTCCGCAAGAGCAATAAGCAGGTCAAGGGTCTCAGGCGTGATCCGGTGCTTTGAGATATCTAGATAGATGCCCTCCGCCTCTGCTGTGAGCCGATCAAGGCGTGCGGGGTCGTTGGCAAATAGGTCGCGAAGGTGGACCTCACGAAGCGTTGCATGATTATTGAGGAGGTCTGCCCACGCGGGGGATTCGCTGAGTTTCACATCAGAGACGATACCGGCGGAGGAGGGCCCCTAGGGACGTCTAACCTCTCACTTGTGATTCGTGTTGCATACCTAGGACCCGAGGGCACCTTCACCGAGGAGGCCCTTCGCACTCAGGCAGATCTTGTCGCGGGCGAGACCATCCCGGTGCGTTCGGTCCCAGAGGTCTTCGCAACCGTCGAGCGAGGTGAGGCCGAGCTTGGTCTCGTGCCGATCGAGAACGCCATTGAAGGCGCTGTGGCCCTAACCCTCGATGTGCTCGCCTTCGAGAGCGAGTTATTGATCCAGCGTGAGGTTGACCTGCCTATCTCTCTAAATCTCTGTGCGCGCCCAGGTACGACGCTGCGCGATGTTCGAAGCATCCTGACAATGCCGATGGCAGTGGGGCAGTGCCGTGAGTGGCTTGAGCTCAAGTTGCCAGGCGTTGAGGTTCGCGCTGCTAACTCCACAGCGGAGGCGGCTCAAGAGGTATCACGCTCACGTAAGGCTGGCATTGCCGCAATCGCAAACGCTGGTGCCGCAAAGAAGTATGGCCTTAAGAATCTTGCAACTGCTATCGAGGACCACGATCGCAATCAGACCCGCTTCGTGTTGCTGGGCCGTGGAGTCCCCGCTCCTACAGGACACGACCGCACAAGCATTGTTTGCTTTCAGCGCTCAGACCGACCTGGATCTTTACTAGCGATGCTGCAAGAGTTCGCAGCGCGCACAATCAACCTCACAAAAGTGGAGTCGCGCCCTACCAAGCACACTCTCGGCGATTACTGCTTCTTCATAGATTTTGAGGGGCATGTCTCTGAGCCACTCGTCGCTGATTGCCTGCGCACACTCGCTGCAAAACAAGCCAAAGTGAAGTTCCTAGGTTCGTATCCTGTAGCAGGGAGCGGTGCAGTTGCGCGCCGTAGTGCAGCCGGAAAATCATGGCGCGACGCCAATAGTTGGGTCGATGCTCTGCAGGCGCAGGTTCGTAGTGAAGACGAGTAGTGAATCAAATTAGTGAATAGAAATAATGAGGCAGATTAAGCATGATTGACGTAAAGCGGCTTCGCGAGGAGCCTGAGTATCGCTGTGGAATAGAGCGCAAACGAGTTCGCCCAGGCCTCATCGATGAGTTGCTCGCAGCCGAGGAGATTCGTCGCGGCCTGCTCTCTGAGGTTGAGGAGTTACGTGCTGAGCAGAACGCTGCTTCGAAAGAGATTGGACGCGCCGCTCCTGATGAGCGTGCCGAGCGCATCGCGGCTGCCGCGGTTCTCAAGGAGCGCCTAACAGATCGCGAGCCGAGCCTCTCTGTAGCCGAGGCAGCAGTGCGAGAGCTTGCGCTTCAGATTCCAAACCCCGCATCGCCAGAGGTTCCAGATGGTGGCGAGGATGATGGTTTAGTACTGCGAACCGTGGGCGGCACTCCCGGGCCACCGCCGCTTGATCATGCAGCACTCGGTGAGTCTCTTGGCTTCGTTGATTCAGATCGCGGAGCAGAGGCGAGCGGGTCGCGTTTTGCATATCTAATGGGCGAGGCAGTCCTCCTCGAGCTCGCGCTCGTGCAGTGGGTTATGTCCCAACTCGCGGCTGATGGCTTTACACCTGTCATTCCTCCAGTACTCGTGCGCGAGCAGACGATGGAGGAGGCAGGCTTCTTCCCGACCGACCGCAGCCAGGTATACGCACTCCCCGAGGACGAACTCTTCCTAGTCGGCACCAGTGAGGTTCCGCTCTCTGCACTTCATCGTGGCGACCTCTTCGATGCCGATGCGCTTCCGCTTAGGTATGGCGGGTACTCAACATGCTTCAGGCGCGAGGCCGGTACCTACGGCAAGGACACCCGCGGCATATTTCGAGTTCATCAGTTCGACAAGGTTGAGATGTTCGTCTGGGCCCACCCGGATCGCTCCAACGAGGAGCATGAGCGCATCCTCGCGATTGAGGAGAAGATTGTCGGCGG
>WLHA01000031.1 GCA_009702955.1 Actinomycetota bacterium | reverse complement strand
TACTGGCCGTCAAAGCCACTCCTCGCGGAGTCGCTACCAATAGCGGCCCCCTTAGCTCCCCCTATTGTTGTAATAGGCACTCGTGACGACCCGATTACCCCTCTTGTCTGGGCGCAGGGCCTTGCTACAGAACTGAAGTCCGGGCACCTTGTAGTCGCCCCTGGGGCCCAGCACACCTCTTACCCATCTGGGGATGGATGCTTAGACCCAATCATCAATTCATATTTTCTGCGCCTTAGGGTTCCGCCGGACCAAGCAGCATGCCCGGCCCCTCAGGTCGTTATTGCTACCGGTTCTCCTGTAATCTGACGGCGCGTCAGATTGGTGATAAGTAAGTAAATGCGACACGTCAGGCAACGCAGTATTTCGTTGAATGGCAACGATTAGCCGTCTATCTAGGAGGACCTAAATGACTTCGACCGATCAAAACCCCAAGGACGGGCAGGTCTCAGATTTTCCGCGCATCGTAAGTGTCGATGACCACGTCGTTGAGCCTCCGCACCTATGGAAGACCTGGCTCCCTGCAAAGTTCAAAGAGCGCGGCCCTCGCATCGAGCGCCACGGACTCGCCGGCCTGAAGTTTCTAGGTGGCACTCAGTACGAGTACCAGTTAGACGACGACGCGCCTCCCTGTGACATTTGGTTCTATGAAGACGGCATGTACCCCCATAAGCGCCATGTAGCCGCTGTTGGATTCCCGCGCGATGACATGGGTCTTGTCCCGATTACTTATGACGAGATGCGCCCTGGTTGCTATGACCCCAAGGCACGCGTTATCGACAACACCATGAACTGGGTCGATGTATCGCTCTCCTTCCCTACCTTCCCTCGATTCTGTGGCCAGACATTCCTTGAGGCCAAGGACCGTGAGCTCGCCGAGGCATGCGTCTATGCATATAACGACTGGATGGTTGAAGAGTGGTGTGGCGATAGCGGTGGAGCGCTAGTCCCGCTCCCAATTATTCCGCTCTGGGATGCGAACCTTGCAGCGAAAGAGGTTCGCCGAAACGCGGCCCGTGGTGCGCGAGCTGTTTGTTTCAGCGAGATCCCACCTCACCTTGGCCTCCCGAGCATTCACTCCGGATACTGGGACCCGTTCTTCATCGCATGCTCTGAGACTCAGACCGTTGTATGCATGCACATTGGTTCGTCCTCTCGTATGCCCTCGACCTCGTCCGATGCGCCGGCGGCGGTGCAGGCAACACTCTCATTCGGTAACGCAATGTCTTCGATGACCGACTTCTTGTTCTCCGGAGTGCTCGTGCGCTTCCCCGACCTGAAGCTTGCATACTCCGAGGGTCAGATTGGATGGGTTCCTTACATTCTTGAGCGCGCCGATGACGTCTGGAATGAGCACCGCGCTTGGGCGGGAGTGAAAGACCTCATCCCAGAGGCTCCTTCCTCCTACTACTACAAGCAGATCTACACCTGCTTCTTCCGCGACCGTCACGGTATCGATTCGCTCGACAAAGTTGGTATCGACAACGTCACGTTCGAGACCGATTATCCGCATACCGACTCAACCTGGCCGAATACTCTCGAGGTCGCAATTGACCTGATGGGGCACTTAACCCCTGAGCAGCAGTACAAGATTGTGCGGGGCAACGCAATCAAGATGCTCGGCCTCGACATCGTTTAACCGTCACTTCTGTTAGTGGCGAGAGTCTTCAATTTAAGCCTGTGGAGGAGTCTGGTTTGGCCTCATCGAGTGCAAATCTAAATGCGAGCAGCGAGGGGCGATGGGTCGATTTAGAGGGCCCTGCGAATTTTCGCGATCTTGGTGGATTGCCAATCGCCACAGGCGGTTCGGTCCGCATGGGAGTTCTCTTCCGAAGCGATTCGCTCGCGATGCTCACAGATGGAGACCTTGAGTTCTTGGTGACCAAAGTGGGGCTGCGTCGGGTTGTCGATCTTCGATCGGGGCCTGAGATAGAGCGCCATGGGCAATCGGATCTCGAGGCATGTGGTGTCGAGATCATTCACCAACCGATTGTCGATGAGACGCGTGGCCCTAAATCAAAAGACAATCCTGAGGGTCAGAGCCCTGAGGTGGCGCTTAGAGAAGCCCCACTGTCACTCGATCTCATCTATCTCTACATGCTCGAGACATTCCCCCAGAGATTTGCGGCTGCGGTTGAGGCGCTATCGGATGCTCAGCGACAGCCAGTTGTATTTCACTGTGCTGCCGGTAAGGACCGCACCGGATTAATCGGAGCTTTAGTGCTTGAACTGTGCGGCGTCGAGAGAGATCTGATCATCCACGATTTTCTCCTAACCAATGACCGCATGCCGACGATGATCGATCGGCATCGTGTGGCGGCAGAGATCGATGGTAGAGATGCAGAGATAGAGGCTCAAACTCTCTTCCCAACAGAGGAGATTTTGATCAGTCTCTTCACTGAGTTCAAGGCTCGCCATGGTGGAGCTGAGGCATACCTGCTAGCAGCAGGGATAGACCCCGGCGTGATTGCGAGTCTCCGTAGCGCACTCGTCGAGCCGACACTGGCCTAACGCCGACCTTAGGATGCAGTTTTAATGGACCTTAGATACTCCGATGTTGATGAAGCGTTTAGAGCAAGACTCCGAGAGTGGCTCTCGAGCGAGTTACCAAAGCTTCCCGAGCAGCCACCTCGTGATGACTGGAGCGCTCGACGGGGATGGGATACCGATTGGCAGCGCCGCCTATTCGACGCTGGTTATGCAGGGATCAATTGGCCAAAAGAGTTCGGCGGGCAAGGCGCTACACCAAGCCAACACTTAGTCTTTCTTGAGGAGACAACGCGTGCGCGTGCTCCTTATGTTGGAGTCAACTTTGTTGGGCTCCTGCACGCGGGTCCAACAATCATCGCTGAAGGAACCGAGGCTCAGAAAACGGATCACCTCTCCAAGATCCTGCGTGGCGATGAGGTTTGGTGCCAAGGATTTAGTGAGCCGCAAGCAGGCTCAGACTTAGCCGCAGTTCGCACCAAGGCTGTATTGGACGGAGACCACTACGTAGTCACAGGGCAGAAGATCTGGTGCTCATACGGACAGATCGGGGATTACGGCGAGTTGCTTGTGCGCACAGACCCGGATGCTCCAAAGCACAAGGGGATTACCTGGTTAATGCTTCCAATGGATCTTCCAGGTATTGAGATTCGCCCGCTCAAGACTGTTCTTGGATCTAGCGAATTCGCCGAGTTATTTCTCGACGAGGTCAGGGTTCCAGTCTCATGTCGAATCGGCGCTGAGAACGATGGCTGGCGTGTTACTAATGTGACGCTCTCATTTGAGCGCGGAACTGCGTTCGTTAGCGAGATGGTCGATGCGCTTCGCCTCATTGATGACCTATCTCCTTACGTCACTGACCCTGCTTACCGTCGAGAACTCGGGCACCTTGCCGCGGAGATGGATGGGATCTGGGCTCTCACCAAACGCAACATCACCCAGGCCGCGCGCACCGGGGTCATGGGCCCAGGCTCAATGATGATCAAGTACGCATACTCCGAACTCCGTCAGCGTCTCGGAGAGTTGTCAATGAAAGTGTTGGAGCGTGATGTATTAGCGGTCGATGCTGTTGGCGAGTTTGTCGAGGAGAGGCTGCGTACATTGGCGCTTACGATTGCTGCGGGTACATCTCAGATTCAGAAGAACATCATTGGCGAACGCGTGCTTGGCCTACCGAAGGAGCCGCGCCCATGAACTTTGATTTAACAGATGATCAGGTAGCTCTGCGCGACGGCATTCGGAGTCACCTAGAGGGCCGATTCTCTATGGAGAGAGTCCGCGAGGGCTTTGACCGTTCGATGTTCGACGAACTATCAGAGGCTGGAGTCTTCTCACTTAGGGCTGACGGTTTCTCCTGGGCGGACTCGGTTGTTGTCTACGAAGAGCTTGGGCGTGCTTGCGTTCCTGGCCCACTCGTCGGCTCGGCTGGTGCAGATGCGGTGGTCGATGTCATTGAGGGGCGAGGTGGAGATGCAGTGTGGGTCGAGCATCTCGCTTCATTAGATCGTCTCTTAACAATTGGTGATGATGGGATTAGAGAGATTCCCGCGGCGAGTCTTGTCGGAGCGGAGGCTGATTGGCCGCTTGATCCGTTAACCCCTGCTCATAGAGTCGAGTCGCTCCCTGCCGGCGAGTTAGTGGGAACAGCGAGCGAGGCTTCGAGACTGCTTAATGAGTTGACGCTTCTAACCGCTGCCCAGCAGGTCGGGCTCTCCGCCGCTCTAGTTGATATGTCGGTCGGATATGCAATGACACGAGAGCAATTTGGCCGCCCTATTGGGTCTTTCCAGGCCGTGAAGCACATGTGTGCGGAGATGGCTGTGAAGGCGGAGGTAGCGCGCGCAGCAGTACAGGCAGCAGCATGCATCATGGATGATCCGAGTACCGGAGACGAGATGCGTTCGCTACACGGAGCGAAGATTGTTGCGGGGGAGGCTGCGATTATGAACGGCCGAACTGCAACACAAGTTTATGGTGGCATGGGGTTCACATGGGAAGTTGATGTTCACCTTTATTTGAAGCGTGCTTGGATATTAGAGACCCGTTTTGGCTCGGCAGATTCACATGCTGATGCAGTCGCTGAGATTCTTCCTCCGGCAGATCGTTCGCAGCGCTAACAAGTGGAGAAGTCTCGGGCCTCACGGAGTGATGAGTGGGAATCTCTGATTAACGATCTAGAGGCCCGCAGAGGACTTGTGCTGGAGATGGGCGGGGAGCAGCGTGTTCTTGCCCAGCACGCCAAAGGAAGACTCACTGCGCGCGAGCGTCTTGAGATGCTCCTCGATGCAGGTTCATTCTGCGAAATTGGTGCTTTCGTAGGTTCAATTCAGCGCGGTGCTCTGCCGGTAGCCCCTGCAGACGCATTCGTGATGGGCCACGGAACCATCAACGGCCGCGCGCTGCTTGTTGGCGCTGAGGATGCAACCGTAATGGGTGGAACCATTGGGGTCGGGACGCTCGCGAAGAGATTGAGGCTCTTTGACCTAGCGAGAAGAACTGGCTTGCCGCTGGTGCTATTGCTAGATGGAGCAGGGATGCGTACGCGTCACCCAAACGATCGCACCCTCTTCATACCAGACGATTTATCCGCTCTCGCTGCAGTAAAAGGCTCCTCCCCGATCATCGTCGGAGTAATGGGTACCTGTGCTGGTCACGGAGCGATTACCGCTACCTTCGCCGACCATCTTGTTATGGTCGAAGGAGCTGCACTATTCGGGGCGGGCCCACCTTTAGTTCATGCGTTAACGGGGATGGATGTATCCGCGCACGAGCTCGGAGGCGTGCAGGTGCATAGCCGAGGACCGCGAAGTTCTGAGGCAACTAGCAGCAACCTCCCAACTAATGCCGCTAACTATGAGGGGATTATCGACTTTGTTGCCAGCGACGATCAAGGCGCAATCGCAGAGTTAATCGAGTTTTTTGGATCGTTGCCAGTGCGAGAAGAGAACGTCGGCGACTCCCCAGACGGCAGTATCCGTTTAGGGCCAAGAGAGTTACCTCTCAATCGAAAGAAACGCAGCGATGTGGATATACGCAAGATAGTCCCTGCGGATTCGGTAACTCAGTGGAATGTTCTCTCCCTTATTGAGGAGATCGCTGACGATGACACACTCGAGGTCTTCTCTAACACTGGTTCTGTAGTCACGGCCCGACTCTTGTTCTTTGGGTGTGAGTTGGTTGTGATCGCTAATCAGCCTGCATTTCTCGATGGCCTCCTCGAGAGCGATGGCGCTTATGCCGCTGCGGGGGCACTTGAGTTTGCGTCAGAATCCAATACGCCTGTGCTGCTGCTCGCCGATTCGCCCGGGCTGGCCGTCGGGATCGAGGCAGAAGCCTCCGGAGTGTTGAGTGCCGCCCAAGTGCTCCTCTCGGCGCAGCGTCGATTTACTAGAAGCACCATTCACGTAACGCTTAGGCGATCGTACGGAGATATCTCGGCTTTGATGGGGCTCGCTCCATTTGGGGGCCAAATCTGCACGCTCGCATTACCGGGAGCACGCCTTGGCGAGTTCCCTGCAGAGACAGCGAGCGAAGCAGTTCGAAACTCTGGAGACTCCGCGGCAGTGCTTGCACATACAGAGTTTGGGGGAGCGGTAGACGGAGCCGAGCAACTTCTCTATGACAGCGTTATAGCTCCTAACGAACTCATTTCAGCGCTCCGATCGACGATGCGCCTTCTCTAAGAAGTTAAAGAACTTTAAGAAGATTCGCGAATGAGTTGTATTGGCGTATCAAGAATCTTTGTGATCGCAGATGGTTCGGCTGGCCTTGCAAGAAGATAACCGCTTGCGCTCTCGCATCCCATGGCGCGCAGCGCTTGGAGCTGATCTTGGGTCTCAACCCCTTCAGCCACAACGCGGAGCTCGAGCATCGCAGCGAGGCTCCTAAGCGAAGACACGATCGCAGTGTCATCTCTACTTATGCCGAGACCAGATACGAATGCCTGGTCAATCTTTAAGGTGTCAGCAGAGTATCTACGCAGGTACAACAAAGAGGAGTAGCCGGTTCCAAAATCGTCGATTGCGATCGAGTAACCAAGGTCTCGCAAAATGCGGAGCCTCGTATCTATCTCTGGCTGTGCATCTATGAGTGCGGTCTCTGTTATCTCGAGTCCAATTGCATGAGACGGGATCTCAACGCTCGACAATAGATTGGTTATCTCGTCGACAATATCAATCCGTTCGAGCTGGAGAGCAGAGACATTTATCCACATCTTGGCCTGCCTCGTTGTTCCGAATCCCCAAGCTTTAGCCTGTTGCATAGCGCGCTCGATTACCCATGCTCCGAGGGCGACAATGAAACCTGACTCCTCTGCTACAGGGATGAAGTCGCCAGGTTGTAGCAGCCCGCGTACAGGGTGCTGCCAGCGGACAAGGGCCTCGGTCCCTAGTACAGCTCCCGAAAGGAGGTCGTAGATGGGCTGGTAATGAAGCACGAGTTGGTCGTTCTCAATAGCGCCACGGAGTGCGTCTCGAATCGCTAGCTCTGAGAGTTCAAGCGAGCGTACGGCCTCATTGTAAAAAGCAATACGGTCTCGCCCGTCCTTCTTCGCAACAAACATCGCAGAGTCGGCGTTCTCAAGCAGATCGCTTGCCGAGTATGGATTGTCGTTAGAGGAGATTGCAATCCCGATACTTACCGTTAGGTGTAGGTCCCGGCCGTTGTGATTAAACGGCTTTGAAAGATCGCGGCGCAGGCGATCCGCGAGAATTCGAGCCTCTTCCCATGAATCAATCTCGTCTGCACAGATAACAAACTCGTCTCCGTGGAGCCGCGCCAAGGAGTCTCCCGCACGAATCGCTACCTCCATGCGACGAGCTACCTCGCAGAGGAGGAGGTCTGCTCCACCATGCCCGATGGTGTCGTTTACATGCTTAAAACGGTCGAGGTCGCAGTAGAGAAGTGCGACGAGCCCGCCGGATCGCTGACTCCGATTTAGCGCTGACTCCAAACGATCTACAAACAAGACCCTGTTTGGGAGCGCAGTGAGGCTGTCGTGAAGCGACCGTCGCGCTAGTTCTTGCTCTGCCAAGTGCCTCGGAGTTACATCATGAAAGTGGAGAATGACTCCCTCTATTAGCGGGTCCTCGAACCTATTCAGAATTGAGGCGTCTAGCCATCTCCATGTTCCGTCTTTATGTAGTCCCTTCAATTCGATTTGGCGCCTACCCTCGGGGTCTTCGGCGACCTCGGTGACTGCATCAATCCAGCGTTGTAGGTGATCAGGATGAATGACCTGTCGCCATGTGAGCTCGGAGGCCAATTTGGCGCTCCAGCCCATGACACGTTCGATGGATGGGCTTACGTAAGTGAGGTTCTGTCCGTCCCTACCGATCACCATAACTACATCGGAGGCCTCTAAGAGCAGAGCTCCTAGTCTTGCCTCGCTCCGTGCAGCCTCGGCACGCGCTTGTTCTCTAACGGATACATCGCGAAAGTGGAGGATTGTGCCACCAGCAAAATCGACGAGATCTGGCCGCCACCACTCAGCCTCGAAGAATCTCCAAGTCTGGTCTTCGTGGAGGCCACGGATGATAATTGGTCCTGCATGGCCAGAATTCTCGGCGGCCTCGCGATACTCGAGCATTGACCCTACGTCGTCAGGGTGAATCCAATCCGCGGCCATTCGTCCGATAAAGGCCTCGGGAGATATTCCTAGAACATCAGCTATCGCCGGGCTTGCGTAGATAACGCCGTAATTCGGATGCACCACAATCGCAGCATCTGATGAGTGGCTTAGAAGTTGCTCAAGAAACGAGCTTGAGTTGCTGTCAATAATCTGAGGCGTCGGTTCGCTCAAGTTTTCCACGCTAGTACCTCCCCAGCCACTGCGATCAGCGATTGCGTTTTGGAGAGGTCGATATCTGTAGGCCCCCACTGCTCAATTTTTACGGGAGCCTCAATCTGGGTGCCCATCTCTTGAATTGCAGCGGTTATTTCGTCCATTGGGGAACTGGTAATCACAGTTGCATGACGGCCGTGAATAGCTGCGATTAGGCCAATGGCAGCGGCTGCCCCTGGCTTGCTCCATGCCGGAACAATGATTGTCCCCGGAGTCTCGGTTGGGAAGGTTCGAGCGAACCAGAGCCCCAGGAGGCCAGGCTCAACTACTACGACCCCGCCTGGTGGTACGGAGCGCTTGACGTCCATGACGCAGCGAGCCGGGTGGCGCGGAGTTTGCTCACTCAAGTACCCGGGCTGTGCGATATCTGCAATAGCAGTGAAGAGCGGTGGTTTAGTTAGAGATTTGATCTCCGTTGTTGTTGGAGCGATCGATAGCGTCTCAATTTGGAGTGGGTGGACGTGGAGCACTTCACATCCAATGGCGTCAT
>WLHA01000309.1 GCA_009702955.1 Actinomycetota bacterium | reverse complement strand
ATCACTACAGCAAGCATTGCTCGACCTGCGATCAGAACCGTTGCAACGATCGCAACTCCAATCACGCAGACGGCGATTGCGTCCCCTGGTGTCACTGTGAGAATGGAGCCGAAGAGAAACGGTAGAACGTTCGCCGGTTTACCTACTGCACTCGCTCTGCTGGCGATTACCGCTCCCGCTGCGATGCCTCCGTAGAAAAATAGCGCAAGTGCTAGGTCCCCGGATGTTTGGCCGCGTGCTCTAAGCCACTCGATGCCCAATGCCGCGATTACGGCTGCTGCTAGTGCTGTCCATACTGGCCAAATATTGAGGAGCAAGCCCGCTGCAACTCCCGCAAATGCAACATGACCAATACCGTCACCGAGTAGCGACATGCGACGCTGAACTAGGAACCCGCCCACGAGTGGAGCGCACGCGCCTACAACTAAACCAGCTAGTAGCGCGTACTGCATATAGTCGCGGTCGAAGGGCCAGGGAAGTGGAAGCACGATTAATCAAGCCCCTCTAACCAAAGGGGAAGGTCTTCAGCGTGAACCCCAAGACTCACGCCACGGGATCGCAGTTCGCCCGGGGTTCCGTCGAAAACTACGCGTTGCTTAAGCACGACAACTCGATCTAGGTCATCGGCAACTGCGCCTAGTTCATGCGAGACGAGTAGAACTGCACCGTTGTGCTGCTCGATGAGGTGCACGACAGAGTCTCGAAATTGCCTCTGTGACTCTGCGTCGACTCCGGCTACAGGCTCATCGAGTACAAGTAATTCAGGGTCGCTGCTCAAAGCCTTAGCGATCATCACGCGTTGCTGTTGCCCCCCAGACAATTCTCCAACACGCCGGTCTTTGAACTCTCCTAGGTCAACCGCGTTGATGGCATGTGTGACCGCTTCGCGATCTTCATCTCGCGGGCGTCTCCACCAGCCATGGCGCGCCAGACGGCCGGTGGCTACAACCTCTGTAACCGTTGCCGGAAGGTCTGGGGCGAAGCGAGCTCGTTGAGGCACATACCCGAGGCGACCAGGGTTGGATAGGCGACCAGGGCGCTCTCCAAGCAGGGTGACCTCGCCGGATTCGGGAGTGAGCAAGCCGAGAAGAATACGGAGCAGAGTTGACTTCCCGCTCCCATTTGGCCCCACGAGTGCCACGAACTCTCCGCGGTTGACGCGCAGGGAGACCCGGTCGAGGACCGGGCCGTGGCCATACCCAACAGTCACGCTGTCGGCGGAGAGAAGTGGATCTGAGATAGTGCCTCCTGAGAGTGATTCCCACTATACCCCAGATTTATGATAGGAATCATTCTCATGAAGCAGATGAGGGTTTTGAGAATGAGGGGCTTGAGGGAAGGGGGCTTGAGAATGGGGCCAGTCGCCGCGCTATTGATCGCCCTCTCAGCCTCGGCCTTGTCTGCGTGTGGAGCAAGCCCTGATGCAGCAAGCGGCAAGACCCAGGTGGTTGCGGCGTTCTACCCGCTCGCAGAGGCAGCGCGCTGGGTAGGGGGAGACCTAGTGAGCGTCTCGGATCTAACCCCTCCCGGTGCCGAGCCGCACGATCTTGAACTGACCGCTAACCAGGTTGATGCCATTAGAGACGCGGACCTTGCAGTTGTAACTGGTGGTGCGTTTCAGCCCTCGGTTGAGGATGCGGCGCGCCAACGCGGGGGACCAACACTCATTGCGATCAAGTCTCCTGGCATCAAAGGGAGTGATCCGCATGTCTGGCTCGATCCGAAGACGATGTCGCTGGTCGTTAACTCAACCGCTGCAGCACTAGCCAAGGTTGATCCCGAACACTCGCAGGCGTATAAGAGACGCGCTATCGCCACGAACAATCGTCTAGAGGCACTTGATCTTGAAATGGCTACATCGCTAGCCGAGTGTGATCGACGGGTAATTGTTACTTCGCATGATGCCTTCGACCGTCTCGGCGCGCGTTATCGAATCAGAGTTGAGTCGATTGCAGGATTCTCGCCAGAGGAGGAACCGAATCCACGACGCATCGCCGAGCTCTCAGACCTAGTTAAGAAGGATGGCGTGACGGTCATTTTCACAGAGGAGCTTGTATCCCCGCGCGTCGCGGAGGTGCTCGCTCGTGAAGTTGGGGTCGGCACCGAGGTCCTGAGTCCTATCGAAGGGCTCTCACCAGAGGCTGCTAAGCGCGGGGACGACTACTTCTCTCTTATGCGCAGGAATCTTCGACAACTTCAGCGCGCTCTCGGGTGTGTCAGTCGCTAACGCTCATCGCACCGGCATCTCGAAGAGCTTGGCGCAGCAGCACAGCAGATTCGTCTAACTGTGCCGCTCCAGGGTTGGTATCGGCGTTAGCGAAGTCAAGATCATGCAGATCATTCATGGGTACTAGATGAATATGCACATGGGGAACCTCAAGACCAGCGATCATTAGCCCGACGCGTGCCGGCGAGAATGCCTTCATCTGCGCGGCGGCGATTACCTGAGCAACCTCCATCAGGTGTGTGTTGATCTCAGGCGCGAGATCTACCCAATGATCTACCTCGGCGCGCGGCACCACTAATGCGTGACCTGTCTGTAACGGGTTGATCGATAAAAATGCTACGCAGACCTCATCTCGCCAGACAAAGCGGCCGGGGAGCTCTCCCTCGATAATTTTCGTAAATACTGTTGGCATAGGTTCAGCCCTCCACTGATTGCGTGTGATTCTCTTGATGCGCGACATTGGAATTCTCGTCATTCGGCGCCGGCGCTACTGGCTTCAAATGACTCCCCGCAATGATTGCAACCCCAATCCCGCCTCCGATTGCGATCGCTACCGAGAGGCGTGCAATTGGGAGCGAGAGTGTGGTTGGAACCAGCGATTGGGTAAGCGTGTTGAAGTCTGCGAGACCACCCGCGATCGCTATAAAAATACCGGCGATTAGAGCGAGTGGGGTAGCAGAGTCGGGGCGAGTAGAGCGGCGGGAAACCAAGACCACGAGAGCAATCACTGAGAATGTAACGGCGAAGACAGATGGAGCAATTCCCAACACGCGAGTTGGGATTGGAGCGCTCCATGCACCCCACGTCCCTGCGATGTGTAGCGCCTCGCTTATCGTGATTACAGATAATGCACAGACCAATACCTCGGCCCATCGACGTGTTAGGCCGAGTGCGCCGAGTGTGATTGCGATAGCGACTGCGATCAGGCCCCAAGT
>WLHA01000308.1 GCA_009702955.1 Actinomycetota bacterium | reverse complement strand
TGCTATCAATGTTGGGGTGCTTGAGCAGTATCAAGTAGATCGGCTTACTGCGTTCCTTGATCAAAACGGCGACACGCAGAGATCGACCTACAATCTTGAGCAATCCAAGACTGCAATTGGAAACGGCGGTCTAACCGGGCAAGGGCTATTCGAAGGTACGCAGACAAGCCTCGGCCACGTTCCAGAGCAGCACACCGACTTCATCTTTACCGCGGTAGGAGAGGAGCTCGGCTTTTTAGGGGCTGCGTCGCTCCTCTCGCTCTTCGGATTGGTGGTCTGGAGGTCATGGCGAACGGCGGCGGTCTCGAATGATTTCTTCGGGGCACTCTTATGCGTAGGAGTGGTCGCAATGTTCTCTTTCCAAGTATTTGAGAACGTAGGAATGACAATGGGGATTATGCCGATTACTGGAATTCCACTGCCGTTTATGTCCTATGGAGGGTCATCGGCCTTTGTATCATTCGCATGTGTGGGACTCGTCGCCAATGTCTCAATGAGGAGATTTTCTTGAGACCTATTCGCCTAATTGCGTTGCTTGCTGTCATCTCGCTCTTTGGTGTTGCGTGCTCCTCTAACGCGTCGCGTCAGGGCTCGCTTGTCACACCCACTACCCGTGAGCGTCGCAGCACCACCACAACCACTGAAGCAACTACAACTACCACGACGATTCCAGTAACAACCACTACCAAGGCCCCTCTTCTCGGGCTTGGTCAGGGCTCAAGCGGCCCCGCTGTTCTGGCTCTGCAGCAGAGACTCGTAGCCCTTCACTACGACCTTCCAGAGGCGAGTGGAACCTTTGGAGCAGCTACCCAGCAAGCGGTCTACGCGTTCCAGAAAGTAAACGGAATGGCCAGGAGTGGTCGCGCAACTGATGATGTGCTTGCCCGGATGGCTACCGCTGGGATCCCAGCCACAATGGTCCCGGCTGCAGGTGGAACCCATATTGAGGTTGATGTTGCGCGACAGGTCCTCTTCTATGTGCAGGGCGGAGTAGTTGGCAAGGTTGTTGCTGTCTCCACTGGTTCGGGGAATCGCTTCTGCAATAAGGGCCGATGCGATACAGCGGTGACCCCCGGTGGAGCCTTTCGAGTCCGCGGCAAGGTACGCGGTTGGCAGGAGGGCGACCTTGGTCGTCTCTATTCACCCTCTTACTTCAATGGCAATATTGCGGTTCACGGGTCCCTATCGATCCCTCCAAGCCCGGCCTCGCATGGCTGCGTTCGGGTTCCGATGACCTCAGCGGATTGGCTCTTCGCTGCGATGCCCAATGGGATGGCGGTCTACGTCCTGAATGGCCCCAATGTTCCGCCACCATTCTCGGATGAGGCCCCAACGACCACCACCCATGCCCCGGCAACCACCACAACTACCCCGAGCGGGTCTTCGTCTACCTCAACAAGTAGCAGCTCTACCACTACGAGCACTACCGAGCCCGCCACAACCTCAACAACGGGGATACCGGCGCCTCTCTAGTAGGGTCTACCTGATATGACTGCCCTATGGCCGCGGATTGAACCGCTCCTGGACAGGGTTGAGAAGCCTGCTCGTTACATTGGTATGGAGCGCGGTGCGCAAGTGCCGATCCACCGACCCGATGCAGTGTCCTGGCTTCTCGTTTACCCCGACACTTATGAGGTCGGGTTGCCCAACCAGGGACTTCAGATCCTTTACGAAATCCTAAATGAACGTGACGACGCTGCGGCGGAACGCGGGTACGCCCCGTGGACCGACCTTGAGGCACTTATGCGCGCCCGCTCGGTTCCGTTCTTCTCCCTCGATACTCATAAGCCGGCCGGCGAGTTCGATGTAATCGCTTTTGGGCTCGCGGCCGAGCTCGTCTACACAAATGTTCTCAACTGCCTAGACCTAAGCGGCGTACCTGTGCGCTCAGAGGCGCGCAGAGATGAAGACCCGATCGTTGTTGCCGGCGGTCATGCAACCTTCAACCCAGAGCCAATGGCCGACTTCATCGACGCCTTCGTAATTGGTGACGGCGAAGAGGTAGTAGGCGACATGACCGAGGTCATCGTTGCTTGGAAGCGCTCAGGTCGGATCGGCGGGCGCGAGGCAGTGCTCCACGACTTATCGCTCATCATGGGTGTCTACGTGCCCTCGATGTATGAGGTTGAGTACGACGGGATGGCGATTCGCGAGGTTCGCCCTCGGTACCCAGATGTCCCCTCTACCGTCGATAAGCGGACTATCGCGGATCTCGGTGAGTGGCCCTACCCTAAGAATCAGCTGGTCCCGCTCATTGAGGTAGTCCACGACCGCCTAAACGTAGAGATATTCCGTGGTTGTACCCGCGGTTGTCGTTTCTGCCAGGCAGGGATGATCACGAGGCCAGTGCGCGAGCGTCCACTCGAGCAGGCCCGCACGATGGTCGCAGAGGGGCTCAAGCGAACGGGGTATGACGAGGTTGCACTTACCTCTCTCTCGAGTGCTGATTTCTCAGGCATTGGCGAGTTAGTCAGCGGAATTATCGATGGACAGGAAGAGGCATGCGGCAACGTCGGCGTATCGCTTCCATCGCTGCGTGTAGATGCATTTACGGTCGGCATCGCTAGTGAGATTCAGCGCATTCGACGTACTGGCCTGACGTTTGCCCCAGAGGCAGGCTCATGGCGTCTGCGTCAGGTCATCAACAAACTGATCACCGAGGAAGACCTCTATGCCGCGGTCGACGGTGCGTTCTCGCAGGGCTGGCGTCGGATGAAGCTTTATTTCCTCATCGGCTTACCGACTGAGATGGATGATGACACTCTCGGTATTGCTGAGTTGGCGAAGAATGTTGTCGAGATTGGAAAGCAGTACACGAAGGCCGCATCCTGTACTGCATCTGTAGGCGGATTTGTTCCAAAGGCGCACACTCCATTTCAGTGGTTTGGGCAGAACTCGAGCGAGGAACTGCAGCGCAAGGTTGGGATGCTTCGAGACGCAACTCGTAAAGGTGGCGTCAAGCTCTCGTGGCACGACCCGAAGGCCACCATGGTTGAGGGAATCAACAGTCGCGGCGACAGGCGCATCGGAAAAGTTATTGAGCGTGTCTGGCGCAGTGGTGGAGTGTTCCAAGAGTGGAGCGAGCACTTCAAGGTCGATCGTTGGATTGAGGCGATGGCCGCTGAGGGGCTCGACGTAGATTGGTATACAACTCGCCACCGCACAGGTGA
>WLHA01000307.1 GCA_009702955.1 Actinomycetota bacterium | reverse complement strand
TGCCTCACTCCTAATCAAAGAAGGGGCTCACCCGAAGGTGATCATGGACCGGATGGGCCACTCATCAATTCAGATCACAATGAATACCTATGGGCACCTATTCCCCTCAGAGGACGAGGCGACAATCGCCGGCCTAGAGAACGCATTTCAAGAGGCGGTTTCCAACGCTCGGGGGCCTGTAGGGGGCCTGACGATGTTTTCGCGTACTGCCTAAACAGTGCCGTTACGCGATGAACCCCTGCCGTAGCAGGGGTTCTCGATGGTGGCGGGGGTTGGATTTGAACCAACGACCTTCGGGTTATGAGCCCGACGAGCTACCAGACTGCTCCACCCCGCGCCGTTAGTAAGAGGGTAGTCGGGCGGGGGCGCTGGCCGCCAGCCGGCCGAGGGTTTACTCGGAGCCGTCGGCGCGGGTGGTGGTCCTCTTCCCTGCTTTCGTGACATCCTCAATCGTTCGGTAAGACCCGTCATCGCAAGTGATCGCCGAACTGAGGTGAGAGAAAACACCCTCCGGAGTTGTTATGAGACTTGCGTAGAGGAGCCCTGAGATATGGGAGTAAGGCGCCACAGAAGTAACGCAAGCGAGGGTTGCAAATACTCTGCGCGGGCGGGCGGCATCTGAAGGCCTTATTATGCCGACCATGCCTAGTGACTTCACCCTCAAGACCATGAACACGCTGCACCGCGCCTTACTCTCTGTAACTTTCGGCAAGGCCGGGTGGCGCGCATCTGGGATGCCGGTACTTGAGCTCACGACAATCGGCCGTAAATCCGGCGAGCCCCGCTCCTGCATGCTCACATCGCCACTCCAGATCGGCGACACCTATTTGATAGTCGCATCGCGCGGAGGTGACGACCGCCACCCTGCTTGGTTCCTAAACCTGCAGGCCAACCCTGAAGTGCAGGTAAGGATCGGCGGCAAGGCAACACACACGCGAAACGCGCGGATCGCTACTAGTGAGGAGCGTGCAGAAATGTGGCCTCGCATTACCGCCGACCACGCTAACTACGGTGGCTACCAGGAGAAGACCGACCGCGAGATTCCGCTCATCCTCCTTGAACCAGTCTCTTAGACCAAGTAAGTCTTCAATCAAGACACGCACCAGAGATGGTGCTGCTTAACCTCGAGCGAACTCGCGAATGACTCGCCCAGGGCGAGCACCTGTGTGGTTACCCTGCTCGGTTACTACTTCCCCATTTACGATTGTCGCCGCATATCCCTGTGCGCGAACCTTGAGTCGTCCCTTGCCGTTTGGAAAATCAAAGGAGTACTCGGGGTATGCAGTCTGTAAGCGCTCGGGGTCAAAGATATTCACATCTGCGAAAGCACCGACTCGGAGCGTTCCACGATCTTTTAGACCGAGTACCGCTGCTGCCTTAGCTGTTAGTTCGTGGACGGCCTTCGAGAGAGTCGCCTTAGCGCGATCACGTGCCCAGTAAGCAAGGTAATGCGTTGGGGCATCAGCGTCACATATCTGACCTGCGTGCGCACCTGCATCGCCGAGGCCTGGATAGACAGCGTCAAGTTGCAGATACTCCCCTAGCGCTTCACCACTTCTGTTGAAGAACCAAGTATTGAAGAGTGCTCGTCCATCGGTCTCGAGAAGTTGATCCATCACTATCTCAACGGGGTGAACTCCCGCGCGCTGCGCAAGATCTGCGAGCGAACCGCTATCGCCTAAGTCGTAGACCGGCGTCTCTCCAGTGCCGAGTGGGTGAATACGCGCAGGGTCATACCAAGTGCCTAGGCGTTGGCCTTCGTCTATCAAATCGGCTCGCGTCTTCGGGTCACGAATGGCAGCGACTCGCGCCTCGATCGTGGGGAGCGACATAACCGTTCCCCACTTCTCTCCTGCTACCGGCGCAACCTGAGCAAGACCGGTGAGCATCCCGCCCGGGCGCGTCTGAGTTGCGCAGGTAATACGCCCAGAGTTCGCGTTTGTATCCTCTAGAAAATTATTTAGTCGTGCGACTGTCTCCATATCGCCATCGCCAACTCCGCCAGAGAAGAGAACATCGCCACAACGCTCAGCCATTGAACGTAGAAGCTTGAACTCGTACCCAGCGCGCGAGTGGAAATCCGGAACGGACTGGAAAAGCCCGCCGCCCGCGTCGTTCATGCCATCCGCTACTGCGAAGTACTCCTCCGCGTTCGCGAATGTTCCCGGCACCTGACGCCCATCAGGGACCAAGTGAATCAAGATGCGCGATGTAGAGAATCCAACTGCTCCGCCCGCAACCGACTCTGCAGCGAGGTCGCGAATTTGGCCCATCTCCGCCTCAGTCGGCTCCTCATCGGAGAGAGCACGATCCCCCATCACGTGATAGCGAAGAGCACAGTGCCCAACCATGCCAACAACATTGAGTGCAGGGCGCATCGCCTCCACTGCATCGAGGTACTCCGGGTAGGTCTCCCAATCCCACGACAATCCATCAAGGATGGCGTCTCTCGGGATGTCCTCGACGCTCTCCATCATCTCTGCAAGAAAGATGCGGTTCTCAGGGGCAACTGGCGCAAACGTGACGCCGCAATTACCCATCAAGACAGTTGTTACCCCATGCCACGACGATGACGTGAGCATCGGATCCCAAGAAATCTGAGCATCAAGGTGCGTATGCAGATCAACGAAGCCCGGAGTAACGGTAAGCCCGCGCGCATCGATCTCGCGCTTTGCCTCTACTCCGCTCAGGTCACCAATGACAGTAATGCGGTCGCCATCTATCGCAACATCCGCACGAATCGCTGCGGTGCCGGTTCCATCGAGAACACTTCCATTACGAATAATTATGTCGTGAGCCACTTCGGTCTCCCCCGTTAAAAGTCTCTGAACGATAGCCCCATTACCCGCCTCTCCGCCTCGCCGGTATTTGGGCAATCTCACCTATAGATCGGCCCTTCTATCTGCGCTGTTAAATGTGCTTTCACCCCAGCTCCACGAGGCGGTCTAGCCCCAGGGCATCCAAGGCTCGGGTCAGCCACGAGGAGAGCATCCACATTCGATCCATCATCAACAGCACACCAAAAACAGCGAGGATCCCAGCAGAGATAAACGTAAGAGCGCGCAAGTGTCTCTTCACAAACTCAAGCGGCGCGGCCCATCTTCCAAATGCGAGGCCGACCCCTAGAAATGAGACAGCCATTCCAGCTGAGTAAGCGACCAAAAGAGCAATCG
>WLHA01000306.1 GCA_009702955.1 Actinomycetota bacterium | reverse complement strand
TCGGTAAGTCAAAATATCTTTGCGGACAATCGCGTCAGTGATGCGCTTCAAGAGAAGCTCCCCGACTCCCTCGACTTCCTTGCTAGCCCAGCGTCTACCGCTCTGCAGCAGGCCACCTACAAGATCACCTTGAAGGCAGTCGAGGACAAAAAGTTTGAGACTGTCTGGATTCAGGCAAATCGAGTTGCACACAAGAGCCTTAGCAACGTTTTAACCGGCGACGGGAAAGTTACAATCCGAACTAAGCAAGGCGAGATTGCGCTTGATCTGACGCCGCTATACGAACAGGTCTCTAAGAAGTTAGAGAAGACATCATTTGGAGTCACAAGCAAGCTCCCCTTCAGTCTCCTCCCAACAGACTTCGTACTCGCTCGCTCAGATGGTCTTGTAACTGCGCAGGGAGCGACCAAGGCCCTGAACTCAGCAGCGAATATTTTGCCGTGGTTAATCCTCGCACTATTCGCAGGCTCAATCGCAGCGGCGAAAGACCGCCGCAAGGGAGCCTTCCGAGTGGGGCTCGGCCTCGTGGTGGTCTCGCTCCTGCTCGCCGCGGCACTGAGCCTCGGGCGAAGTGGTTATGTAAATGCTGCTGCAACTACGCCTACTGGTCAGGCGGCTCAGACTTCGGTATACAACATCACGCTGCGTTTCCTCTTCATGATTAATCGCATTGTGATGCTCTTCGGGCTCGTAGTAGCGATTACGGCCGGGGTGCTCGGCGACTCTCGCGCCGCCATAAAGATTCGCGGAGTCATTGGTGCCCTGACGAACCGCGCAGGATCTGCTGGATCAGAGCATGGTGTCCTCGGCGGACCAGTTAGCAACTTCGTCGCAGGCAACTTGGTACTCCTGCAATCAATCGTTGTAGTCACGGCGTTTGCAGCATTCGTATTTATCTCGACACCGAGCCCAATGACCGTTGTATGGCTTGCCCTCCTTACGGGCGTCGTTGAGATTGTTCTCCTCATCGTTGCTCGGGCTGGCAGCAAATCGCCTCTCGAGTCAGCGGCAATAGACCAAGCAATAGAAACAGCAATAGACACTAAATGACTTACCGAGTCATCCAATGGGCCACGGGGTATGTGGGGCAAGAATCCATAAAAGGGATTCTTGCGCATCCTGAGCTCGAGCTAGTTGGAGTCTTTGTTTATAGCGATTCTAAGAACGGGCTCGATGCTGGCGATATATGCGGAATCGAGCCGACAGGGGTAATTGCGACCTCGAGCATCGATGAGATTCTCGCGCTAGATGCCGACTGCGTCGTCTACACGCCGATGCTCTCCGACCAATCAGAGCTAATTCGAATTCTCGAGTCCGGCAAGAACGTAGTAACCCCGGTTGGCTACATCTTTCCGTCTGGCCGCTTTGCAGAGATTGAAGCAGCGTGTCGCGCTGGCGGGGTATCGCTACACGGCACAGGAATCAACCCGGGCGGGATCACGGAGCGATTCCCACTAATGCTCTCTGCCTTATGTCGAGACATACGCCATGTGCGCTGTGAGGAGTTCTCGGACATTAGAAACTACGGAGCCGAGTTAGTTGTGCGGGAGGTAATGCTCTTCGGCAAGACCCTAGAGGTTGCATCGAATAGCCCAATGCTCAAGATTCTTGGTGACGGGTTTGGCCAGTCAATACGAATGATCGCAAGCGAACTTGGATGGAGTCTCGATGATGAGCTCCGAACCACTCACGCAATGGCCATAACAAAGGTTGATATAGAGACTCTCGTTGGAAGAATTGATGCCGGCACAGTTGCTGCTCAACGCTTCACATGGGAGGGCACCGTAAATGGCGAGGCAGTAATTACTGTGACCGTCAACTGGCTAATGGGCGAAGAGAACCTCGAGCCTGCTTGGATCCTCGGAGAAGAGCGCTTCGAGATCGCCTTTGATGCCGACCCGCCAATTAGCGCAACCTTCCACGGCCTTCACCCAGAGGAGGTTGGAGAAGAGGTAAACGTTGGATTGATCGCACCCGCTATGCACTGCGTAAACGCAATCCCCTATGTCGTACCTGCAGCCCCAGGCTTTGTTACCTACCTAGACCTGCCTCTAATTGCAGGGCGAGCAACTCAGCGCTCTAAGTAATTCATCGCCGCGAATTAAAGCGGCGGAGCAGAACCTCGAGTTAAGGCTTAGGCGTCAGACGCCGCGATTCTCAATCACGTTCGGGCGCTCAAAACCATTCGAGTCGCAGAGCGCGTAATAAAGATCACGCACTGTGCCGGCATCGATAACAAAGCTGACGGTGCCATCGGGGTCGAGATTCAGGTTTGCGCCATAGATCGCAAACCACACATCCGTCATCCCCTCGTTCTCCTCAGGAACAACGAGTGTGTGCACTGAACCTGCAGGCTCAAATAGGTAAGACCCTGCAGTATTTACCTCTGGGTACTCTGCATACTTCCAAGATCCCGAGATCGTGAATGCGAATACCTGTCCGGTGTGGCGATGAGTCGGCACAACAACGCCAGGCTCAAACCTTGTACGGATAACCCATAGGCCCTGCTCTACATCAACGTGGAGCAACTGTAGGTGGGTCCCATCTCCAAGAGCAACGAAGGGGATCTCGTCCTCGCCGCGGTGAATCGCCATTGGGATTGTGGGTGGTGTATTCGCTTGAGTCATGGGCGAACGATACCCCCGCCCGCGTGCGACCGCCTAAACCAGCGAGACGAAGATGGGCCGCCTCAGAAGGCGTGATCTACACAGGGCTCTTGAAGGAGGTCCAGCCTCGGTCGCATGTGATTAGAGCTCCGTTCAGGCTGCGTGATGCGTCGCTTGCGAGGAATACCACTAGGTCGCCAATCTCCTCAGAGGTCTGGAGATTCCCATCGGCATGCCCAGCCGCAAATGCTGCAGCGAGATCCTCGTTCCCAAAAATGATCTCATTCATTGGAGTATCCACGTAGCCCGGGCCAATCGCATTCACACGAATACCGAGTGGCCCGCAACCTGCTGCCATTGATTTTGTAAGCATCGCCACCCCACCTTTGGATGCCGCATAACCATCAAGGCCACCTAGCGGGAGCGTCGCCATCGAGGAGGCAGTATTGATAATTGAGCCGCCACCAGCAGCGACCATCGCGGGTATCGCATAGTGGGCGCAGTAAAAAACACCCGAGAGATTTACCTTGATAACGCGATCCCACGCGGCAGGGTCAATATCTGGAGCAAACCCATCACC
>WLHA01000305.1 GCA_009702955.1 Actinomycetota bacterium | reverse complement strand
GATATTGCTCACTTGACGACTCCAGTTACTACTAGGAGAGGAATGCTGATATTGCCTACAGCGATGATTGATGCGACCCCAATTGCAAATCCCCTCCGCCATGGATTGAATCTCGGGCTATTGATCCCGAGGCTCTGGAACATTGACCATGCGCCGTGGTAGAGGTGAATTGCAATCGCGATGTTTGCAACGATGTATGCGATCGCAACAGGGACTCGCTGAAAAGAGTTGACGATGTTGTTGTAGACCTCATCTTTATCAAACGTGGTTCCGGTCTGTCCCCAAGTGAGGTCAAGAAGATGGAAGACAATGAAGAGGGTGAGGATGATGCCGGTCCAGCGCATCGTGCGGGCGGCAAAATCTGCTGCTACATACTCACGAGGCGACTTGTAGCCGGTGGGGCGGGCTGCGCGATTCATTCTGGTTAGCGATGCCGCTGCCCAGATATGTAGTACCACTGCGCTCAGTAGTCCGAGGCGCATTAGCCAGAGCACGCCCGTCTTAGGGAGTATTGGGTAGCCAATGGTGCGGAGCCACTCGGCGTAGTGATCGAGTGCGCTCGGGCTCAAAAAGATCTTGAGGTTTCCAAGCATGTGAGCGAATACGAAGCCGATCAGCATGATGCCGGTGACGGCCATGATCCACTTCTTGCCTACCGCTGAACGCCAGAACATCACAAAGAAGGGTCCGTCCTTCTTCACTGGTGCTGGCTGTGGTGCGCCCACATACCGCTGCGCATTCTCGACCTTCGACATGGCCCGTAATCCCCTCGGTGACCAACAACTTCCATTGTGAACGGTAGTAGAGGGCGCAGGTGCCGCACGACACGGGGAGAAAGGCGACGCTGGTACGGTTCGGGGGAGCGACTTAGGGCAACCTAGGGGCGCGCCAAGACCCGTTATCGCTAAAGGAGCCCCCATGACCCGCCCCACGACACTCGGCGAACTCAAAGCAAGCGGCTGGGTCTCCCGGCCAGTCAAGGATGAAGTGCGCGCCAATGCGATTGAGCGCATCGTCGCCGGGCGCCCCCTAGTAGATGGGGTACTTGGCTATGAGGACACAGTGCTGCCCCAGTTGGAGAATGCTCTGCTCGCTGGGCACGACGTGATTCTCTTAGGAGAGCGCGGCCAGGCCAAGACCCGCATCATCCGATCCTTGACTGAGCTCCTTGACGAGTGGATGCCGATTGTTGCCGGGAGCGAGATCAACGATGATCCCTATGCCCCAATAAGTTCTCACGCGCGCACACTGATCGAGGAGCAGGGGGACGAGACCCCAATTACATGGGTGCACCGCAGCCGCCGCTTTGGGGAGAAGCTCGCCACTCCAGATACCTCCATCGCTGACTTGATCGGTGAGGTTGACCCGATCAAGGTTGCTGAGGGTCGCTACCTCTCTGATGAACTCACGATTCACTACGGAATGGTGCCGCGCACCAACCGAGGGATCTTTGCGATTAACGAGCTGCCAGACCTCGCTGAGCGTATTCAGGTAGGTCTGCTGAATGTTCTCGAAGAGCGTGATGTACAGATTCGTGGATACAAGATCCGCCTGCCAGTAGATGTGATGCTCGTTGCCTCGGCAAACCCAGAGGACTACACCAACCGCGGCCGCATCATTACCCCGCTTAAAGATCGTTTTGGGGCCCAGATTCGTACTCACTACCCATTAGAGGTTGGGTTAGAGATGGATGTGATTGCCCAAGAGGCTCACGTCATCTCGGCTGCTGGAGTTGAGGTAACTGTTCCGGCATTTATGGTCGAGATCATCGCTGAGATAAGCCAGCAGGCGCGAAGGTCGCCTCATGTGAATCAGCGCTCTGGGGTATCCGTCAGGCTCTCGATTGCAAACTATGAGACCCTCGTAGCGAACGCCCTTCGCCGCGCGCTCCATACTCATGAGGCCGAGGCTGTCCCGCGTGTTAGCGATCTAGAGGCGCTTGTATCGAGCACTAGCGGAAAGATTGAGATCGAGACCCTTGATGACGGTCGCGAGGGCCAGGTGCTCGAGCGAATTATTCAAGCAGCCGTTCTTGAAGTGTTCCGTGCACATGTAAAGCCGGAGCGCCTTACCGCATTGGTGCAGGCGTTTGACGACGGCCGCGTTGTGCATACCGGAGACGAATTGCCATCGGCTGATTATGTTGCCCTGATCTCAGATCTTCCCGGCGTTAAAGAGACGCTCGATGATCTAGGTGTTATCGAGACGCCAGCAAGCGTCGCGTCTGCCATCGAGTTTCTGCTCGAGGGACTCCACCTGTCGAAGCGCCTCAACAAGGACGCAGTAGATGGGCGTGCTACTTACCGGGCACGGGGCTCTAACCGTTAATTTGTAGGTTTTTAACGCTTCTTCGCGTACTCGGCGAATACCTCCGCGCTCGCGCGCGGTTCTCTGTCTCGGGTGAATAGCCCAAATGGAGTCTCGTACCCGCCTAGCCACTCGTACTGGTCAATACCTGTCTGGTGGAAGATGCCGCGAATATCGATTCCGTCGTTAATGGCCTCTTCTACGGCCTCGAAGCACTCTTGTAAGTAATCGCATCGCCAGGCGTCGTCGTCGGTCCCGATGCCGAGGCCGGTGATTAAGAGCGGACGGTCCGGTAGCTCCTCCGAGAGTCTGTGGAGTACGAGAGAAAGCCCCTCCACCCATGGAGCGATCCCTAAGGCGGTTCTCCTTAGATTGTTTGGGTAACTAACAAATTTGCCTTGACGCGTAACTCCGATTGCCGACTCGTAACTGAAACCCACCATGTCGCAGGAGTCGCGCAGTTCCGGTATCTCGATCTCGGGCAAACCTGGGATCGTGAGAACTCCATCTCGCAGTGCACGCATCCAGACCTTCCAGATCACTGCGTCTGCATCGCGTGCGTATTGCTCGGCCACAGGAGAGTTATCAATTGAGAATATCGGCGCAAGGTTCAGAGCAGTCGCTACTGGAGGGCCGCCTCTCAACTCGCGCCACGCATCGCGCCACGCGAAGACCATTCCGCGAAGCGTCTCGGCAAACTTCGCGGGATGCTGGGCGCCTGGAGGATGGACTCCGTTTAGAAATGCGTCAGATGCGTAGGCCGTCGGTTGGTGGAGCGGTTGCCACCCGGCGACTAGATCGCCGAATGTCTCCGCGCAGTAAGCAACATGGCGCGCCCAGAAATATGAGCGTGTCTTATCGTCTCTGAACCCGCCTTCGCCTAGTTC
>WLHA01000304.1 GCA_009702955.1 Actinomycetota bacterium | reverse complement strand
TCCCCGAACGTGAAGCCTTCATATTTGGAGCGCTTCGCCTTACCTATAGCGATGCCGAGAATCGCATCAACCGGCTCGCGCATCACCTTCTAGAGAGTGGAGTTCAGCCGGGAGACCGAGTGGCTCTGTATCTATTCAACGGTAACGAGTACCTAGAAGCGATGATCGCAGCATTCAAAATCAGGGCGGTCCCTGTAAATGTCAACTACCGCTACGTTGAAGAAGAGCTCGCTTACCTTCTCAATGACTCTGGCGCTGTGGCAGTTATTTTCCACGCCAGTTTCGCCTCCAAAATCCAAGCAATCAAGGAGCGCATCCCAGCAACATCTTTCCTCTTTGTAGAGGACGAGCATGCCGATGACGGATTACTCGAAGCGCTTGGTGCAGTTGAGTATGAGGCTGCCCTGAGCGCCTCCTCCCCTCTTAGGGATTTTGCTCCTCGCTCTGCAGATGACCTCTACATCCTCTACACAGGTGGCACTACTGGAATGCCGAAGGGAGTGATGTGGAGACACGAGGACATCTTCTTCGGTGCCTTCGGCGGCGGCGATTTCGATGGGCGCAGCGTGACAACTCCAGAGGAGATCGCAGAGAAAGCAAAGAGTGGCCGACTGCGGTGCCTTCCAGCCTGCCCGTTTATGCATGGCACTGCTCACTGGATCGCATTCACGACGCTTTTCTCGGGAGGCACTGTAATTATCTCGAAGGATCGTGCTTTTGACCCTTCAACTCTCTGGAGTTTGATTGCTCAAGAGAAGGTGAACCTCCTCGTGATTGTTGGAGATGCGTTTGCTCGCCCTCTCGTAGAGGCGCTCAATAACGACGTAGAGGCAGACGCGGTTTCTTGCTGCACCGTCATACTCTCAGGTGGAGCCATCCTCTCGCCTGCAGTTAAGACTGCACTCACCGACAGACTCCCAGGCACGATGATCATCGACGGCTATGGAGCATCGGAGACCGGAGGCCAAGGCCGTTCAGTTACCGTTGCAGGGAGTGAGCCCAGCGCTAGACCAAGATTTCGAGTGAATTCCCAGACGATGGTACTCACGGAAGACTTCTTACCCGCAGAGGTTGGGGCTGTCGGACTACTCGCACGCCGAGGGCATGTACCGATCGGATATTTAGGTGATCCTGTAAAATCGGCAGCAACTTTTCCGATCATTGACGGGGTCAGATGGTCGGTTCCCGGTGACCACGCGGTTGTAGAGGAGGATGGTCTCATCACGCTGTTGGGTCGCGGATCCGTCTCGATCAATACAGGGGGCGAGAAGGTCTACCCCGAGGAGGTCGAGTCTGCGCTCAAGGCGCACGCCGGCGTCTTTGATGCGCTTGTTGTCGGACTCCCTGACGAAAAATGGGGAGAGCGCGTTGTTGCAGTACTTCACCTTCGAAGCGGAGTGAATCTGGACGTCGCTGAAATTAACGCTCATCTGCGCAGCCACTTAGCTGGCTACAAAATCCCCAGGAGCATTTTTACTGCCCCCTCGATTCATCGTTCACCATCTGGAAAACCCGATTACAGATGGGCAAAAGAATTTGCGCTTGTTGCCCTCGCCGCTAACCAAGGACTTACATGAACCGATTAGCCCAGGAGACCTCTCCTTATCTTCGCCAGCATGCCGATAATCCGGTCGATTGGTACCCATGGGGTGAAGAGGCTTTCGCTGCAGCACGCGAGCTTGATCTTCCGATACTTCTCTCAGTCGGCTACTCCGCATGCCACTGGTGCCACGTAATGGCACACGAGTCTTTTGAGAACCCTGATACTGCAGCGCTAATGAATGACCTCTTCATCAACGTAAAGGTTGATCGCGAAGAGCGCCCAGACGTTGATGCTGTATATATGACCGCAGTTCAAGCGATGACCGGTCGAGGCGGCTGGCCCATGACAGTTTTCATGACCGCCGAGGGTGTGCCTTTCTATGGGGGAACATATTTCCCACCTGAAGATCGCCACGGCATGGCCTCCTTTACAAGGGTTATGCAGGCGATCAGCGAAGCGTGGATCACTGACAGAGAGAACGTTTCCGAACAAGGCGAGCAACTCCGTGAGCTCATCCAGCGCTCTGCAACTCCGCCAGAGGCTGCTGCAACGCTTACGGATCATCTTCCGCTTGATGTTCTCGTCCCGATCGCTGCGTTGTTTGACGCGAGGCTCGGTGGCTTTGGTCGCGCCCCGAAATTTCCGCAAGCGATGACCATTGATCTTCTTCTGCGACTCCATGCCAATACCGAGAATGACTCCGCCCTCAAAATGGCGACTACATCACTCGACTGCATGGCCGATGGAGGAATCTACGATCACCTAGGTGGTGGTTTCGCTCGCTACTCGACTGACGATAAGTGGCTTGTTCCACACTTTGAGAAGATGCTCTACGACCAGGCACTTTTACTCGGGGCATACCTGCGAGCTTTCTGTTTGACAGGTAACAACTCATATCGTCAGGTAGTCGAGGAGACAATCGCTTATGTAATGCGAGACCTCGCCACACCTAGTGCTGGGTGGGCCTCTGCTGAGGATGCCGACTCCGAGGGTGTTGAAGGAAAGTTCTATCTGTGGAGCCCTAAGGAGATAAACGAAGCCTGCGGCGACAGCGCCGTCGCTAAAGCAGTCATCGATTGGTTTCAAGTTACCGACGCTGGGAACTTCACTGATCCACACACCTCCTATTCAGGCACGATCCTTGCTAATTCTCGTCCGAGATCTGAGCGACCAGAGGCTGTGACTGCTGCTCTCCCACTTCTCCTCGAATATCGCTCTAGGCGCGTAAGGCCCGGGCTCGACGACAAGGTTCTTTTAGCCTGGAACGCATGGTTTCTCAGGTCACTCGTTGAATCGGCTGGCGCATTAGGGCGTAAAGACTGGATGGAAGCAGCTAAGGCCAATGCTCGGTTCCTTCTCACCGATATGAGATCCGATGCTGGTCGACTACTCCGGTCTTGGCAGAACGGGCGTGCCCACCTTCCGGCCTATGCAGAGGACTACGCAGCTCTGTTAGGTGCGCTCGTTTCGCTCGCAGAGCTTGACGACGCCAATTGGCTTACCGAAGCGATCTGGGTCGCAGATGATCTGATTGAATTGTTCGGGCGCGAAGAGGGCGGCTTCTACACAACTGGTACAGATCAAGAACGTCTAGTTGCTCGCACACTCGATCTCCAGGACAATCCAACACCGGCAGCGAATTCGCTTGCAGCTGACGCG
>WLHA01000303.1 GCA_009702955.1 Actinomycetota bacterium | reverse complement strand
GGAGTTAACACCTACAACCGTTATGTCGCCAGACTCAATGCGGCGCACCCGATCCGCGTGCGACTGGACCAGACGACCCTTTAGCTCGTCGATCATTAGGAATGCTCCGCCACCATCTAGGACCCACTGGAGTTCGGCATTAGCTGCCTCCTCTAACTCAGCAGTCTTAGCCTCCATCACCTTCGATCCCTCAAAAATATCTGGGTACTCGAGAAGGTCTGTCTCGAATGCAAGCACCTGCTGAATGCGCAGAGACCATTGCTGGTCCCATGGGCGCGGCAGTCCAAGTGCTTCGTTCCATGCCGGTAGTTGGATGGCGCGCGCACGTGAGTCGCGACCAAGGGTTACTGCCAGTGTCTCAAGAACAATTCGCTGAACGTTGTTCTCGGGCTGTGCCTCTGTGAGTCCGAGAGAGTTGACCTGAACTCCATAACGGAATCTGGCTAATTTCTCGTCCGTTACGCCGTAACGCTCCTCCACAATGCGGGTCCAGAGTCGACCCATCGCTCGTAGTTTGCAGGTCTCTTCAACGAACCTGATCCCTGCATTAACGAAGAAGGAGATGCGTCCAACTACTGCCGGCATGTCCTCGGCTGAGACCTGTCCACTCTCGAGTACGCCATCAAGGACTCCGATTGCATTCGCCATTGCGTATGCAATCTCCTGAACGGGCGTAGCCCCAGCTTCTTGAAGGTGATAGGAGCAGACGTTGATTGGATTCCACTTTGGAACGTTGCGAACCGTATGTGTTATGAGATCAACAGTGAGACGGCGGCTAGGCACGGGTCCAAAAATAAACGTGCCGCGTGAAAGGTATTCCTTAACGATGTCGTTCTGTGTTGTGCCAGCGAGTTTGGAGACGTCTTCCCCGCGCTCCTCAGCGAGTGCAATGTATAGCGAGAGGAGCCACATTGCGGTCGCGTTGATCGTCATCGAAGTATTCATGTCTTCGAGCGGTATCTGATCGAAGAGTGTGCGCATCTCGCCTAGGTGAGGCACTGGTACCCCAACCTTCCCGACCTCTCCGCGCGCGAGTAGGTGGTCGGGGTCGTAACCAGTCTGAGTAGGGAGATCGAATGCGACTGAGAGACCGGTCTGGCCTTTTGCAAGGTTGGTCCGGTAGAGCTCATTAGAGGCATGGGCAGAGGTATGCCCCGAGTACGTCCGCATTACCCAAGGGCGTTCGCGCGTCATGTTGTCATTCTCCCGAAGGGTCTCCGATGCAAGCGCTGGAGCGCCTGTCCATCTCGCTTCTCTCGCTATGGCTACTTGCGGTAATCGTAGAACCCTATGCCGCTCTTGCGCCCCAAGCGATCTGCGCTGACCATGCGGCGAAGCAACGGAGCGGGTGCGTAGTTGGGGTCCTTGAATTCTTCGTATAGGGCTTCAAGGATCGAGAGGCTCGTGTCGAGGCCAACAAGGTCAAGGAGTGCGAAGGGGCCCATCGGGAAGTTGCATCCACCCTTCATCGCAGTATCGATGTCGTCGCGGTTTGCAACACCGGCATCTAGCAAACGCACCGCGTTGTTGAGGTAAGGAAAGAGAAGTGCGTTGACAATGAAGCCAGCCTGGTCCTTTACCTCTACTGGCTGCTTTCCGCAGGTCTCCGCGAATGCGCGTGTCGTAGCAATTGTCTCGTCGCTGCTTGTGATAGCGCGGACAATCTCGACGAGCGGCATGGCTGAAGCAGGGTTGAAGAAATGCACACCGCAAACCAGTTCTGGTCGAGCAGTCTCCATTGCCATCTCAACGACAGGGAGCGTCGATGTGTTGGTCGCGAGAATCGCGCCAGCCTTGACGATCGAGTCGAGCTCCTTGAAGAGTTGCTTCTTTGCTGCGAGGTCCTCGAGGATGGACTCGATAACAAGGTCGCAGTCAGCTAGAGCGGTTAGGTCAGAGACCGCTGTGACGCGAGCAAGAACTGCGTCGCGCTCTGCTGCCTCTAGGCGCCCCTTCTCAACTTGGCGATCCAGAGACTTTGTTAGGCCGGCAACCATTCCGTCGGCACTCGCCTGAGACCGGCTTCGGAGAACAACATCAAATCCAGCCTTGGCCGCGACCTCGGCGATACCCGATCCCATGATTCCTGAACCGACGATTCCTACGCGCTTGATAACTGCCATTCTGCTCATTTCCGCTTCTCGATGATTGGGGACGCAACAACGCGTTTCCCGGGAGGCGTGAAACGTACCGGAGGCTTGCCTCTCAATGCCACAGGGGAGAGTAAGTGGGCCTCCGTTCTTGTGTTCGAGCCCTCGGCTGGCCGGCCTAGGTGGACCCAAATTGGGGGGTTGGTCCGCCGCAAGAAAGGGAGTTGAGGCACCTCCGGAGTACAGGGAAGACTCGGCACGGCTAACTAGAGTGCTGGCATGACAGAAAAGAACCCTAAGGGCACACTCGCATTGGTCGGCGGAGGGGAGTGGTCTCCGCTCGCCTCTGGCCTCGACAAATACCTCCTAGGCCTCGCTGGGGGAGGGAGAGTCTCGATCCTCCCGACGGCATCAGCCTTCATCTCGCCTGATCAAGTTGTGGATGCCGCCAAGGCTTGCTTTGAGGCACTTGGGGCTGAGATTGAGGTGATTGAAGTCATGAACCGTCGTGACGCTGAGAATAAGGATCTCGCGTCGCAGATTAAGGAGTCGAAGTTTATTTATCTGGCAGATGGTTCTCCTCTGCACCTTCGCTCCGTGCTCAAGGACTCAGCGGCATTCAAGGCTTTGCTAAGTGCCTATAACAACGGCGCAGTTATCGCGGCATCTGGTGCCGCGGCAACACTGCTTGGCGATCCGATGGTTGACCCGCGCGGTGGTGCGTTCTCAATTGGCCTCGGGCTTGTGGATCACCTAGCGATACTTCCGCACCACGGAAACGCTCCGCGCCACTTGTTAGATCGATCCCTTGACCTCTTGCCGAGGGCAGACATGCTCGCTGGCGTCGATGACCACACGGCACTTGTTCGCAACAACCAGGGCAAGTGGAGTGTCGTAGGTGATGGATGGGTCACGCTGTACACGCGTACCGAGGGAGATCACGCAGTACAGATTGGCTCTTATACGGCAGACTCGGTTATCGAGATCTTGACGATGTAGATCGGCTTCTTGGGCTTGTCGTTTGAGTCCTTGGGTGCATCTTGAATCTTGCGGGCTACATCTAAGCCTGAAGATACTTTCCCAAAACGCGCGTACTCATTGGGGAGCGAAACGCCTTGATC
>WLHA01000302.1 GCA_009702955.1 Actinomycetota bacterium | reverse complement strand
CGGGAACCAGATCGACTCGTCTATCGCTGTCAGGCACTTGCGAACTTGGGATTGTCCGCTTACTGACCGTGATCAAGGTGGCGGGATTGCCCGCCTGAGCGTGCTATTCGGTTGAACAGCCTGCGTAACATAGCCGACTCTCACAACACAGGCAACATTCTGGGCCAAATCTTCTCCAAACCCCGGAACTTCGGAAGTTTATTCCCACGAAAGCACACCGAATTCACCGCACTCCGTGGTGGGGATCCTACGAGTTAGAACCCATTGGACAAAAAGTCCAATTTTTTGGAGCTCCCCTAATCGCTCAGAACTCGGCGCGAAAAAGAAGGAGGGCCCGGCCTAAGCCGGACCCTCCTTAACTTCTCGATGCCCGCTCCCCTAGGGAGCGGCACTGCTAACCAGATTTTATGAACAGCCGCTAGTTGCTCCGCATGATGGGCATGCGTGGCACGATCCTGCGCGCTGCATGATGTCTCCACATACATGACAGAGGACAGTCTCACGTTGGCGCGGCGTGTGCTGCGGTGCCTTGGCAACGGGAGGAGTAGCAGCAACCGGCGCAAACTGTGCCGATGGCTCACGATCCTCAGGGCCGAGTAGATCAAATCCCTGCACAGAAGACTGCGCCTGAATTGACTCCTCTACTCCTGGGAGCGTCGGCTGAAGCCTCTCGTTTACGGAGAGAATCCCCATCGCTACGCGCTGGTCATAGTCGATGTACTCGACAGCGATCCGTCGGAAGATGTAATCGACAAGGCTTGTTGCGAATCGGATGTCCGGGTCATCGGTCATTCCGGCTGGCTCGAAGCGCATGTTTGAGAACATCTCGCAGAAAGCCTCAAGCGGTACTCCGTACTGAAGCCCATGGCTTACTGAGATTGCAAACGCATCCATGATCCCAGCAAGGGTTGAGCCCTGCTTTGCGACCTTCAAGAAGAGCTCACCAGGGCGGCCATCCTCAAACTCGCCGACAGTTACGTAGCCGTGGCAGTCCGCTACACGGAAAGAGAAAGTCTTAGAGATTCTCTTGCGCGGCAGCTTCTGGCGAATCGGCTTCTGAACGATCACGGTCTCGACGATGCGCTCAATCTGCCCGGCGATTGCACTGGTGGCCGAGTCTTCTGATCCAGCCTTCTTCTGCGTTGAGAGTGGCTGACCGACCTTGCAGTTATCGCGGTAGACGGCAACTGCCTTGATTCCAAGACGCCAGGCCTCAATGTGGAGCTGCTCGACCTCATCGATCGTGGCCTCCTCGGGGAGGTTGACGGTCTTAGAGATTGCACCAGATATAAAGGGCTGAACAGCACCCATCATGGTTACGTGACCCATGTAGCTAATGGTGTTGTCACCCATGGAGCAAGCAAATACTGGAAGGTGATCAACGTTGAACGCCGGCGCTCCAAGAATTGTCTTGTTCTCGTCGATGTACTCAACAATTGCGTCGACCTGTGCCGGGGTGTATCCCAGACGCTTGAGCGAACGGGGAATTGTCTGGTTGACGATGAACATCGTTCCACCACCGACGAGCTTCTTAGCCTTTGTCAGCGCAAGATCTGGCTCGACTCCGGTTGTGTCGCAGTCCATCATCAAACCGATTGTTCCCGTAGGAGCAAGCACGGTGGCCTGAGAGTTTCGCACTCCGTAGAGCTCGCTCAACTCAACAGCCTCATCCCATGAACGCTGTGCTGCGCTCAATAGATCTGGGTCTACGAGCTCTTCGTCGATGTTTGCTGTCTCTACGCGGTGCATGCGAAGAACGTTGAGCATCGGCTCTTTGTTCTCTTCATATCCAGCGAATGGACCCATGCGACCCGCGGTGCGAGCAGATGTCGCATACGCGTGGCCTGTCATGAGAGCAGTTAGAGCGCCTGCCCATGCACGACCACCTGGGGAGTCGTATGCAAGGCCCTGTGCCATTAGAAGTGCGCCGAGGTTTGCGTAGCCAAGACCGAGCTGACGGAACTTGTGGCTGTTAACCCCAATCGCTTCTGTTGGGTAATCAGCGTTACCGACGAGGATCTCCTGAGCGGTGAACATGACCTCGATCGTGTGGCGGTACCCCTCGATGTCGAAGGAACCATCTGGCTCGAGGTACTTGAGGAGGTTGATGCTTGCAAGGTTGCATGCAGAGTTGTCGATATGCATGTACTCAGAGCAAGGGTTTGAGCCATTGATACGAGATGTATTCGGGGCCGTGTGCCACTTGTTGATCGTGGTATCGAACTGCATCCCTGGGTCTGCGCACTCCCAAGTAGCTGTCGAGATCTGACGCATTAGGTCGCGAGCACGAATCATCTTCACAGGCTCACCGGTTGTTACCGAGCGCTGGGCGTACTCTTTGTCGTCGATTACAGCCTGCATGAACTCATCGGTCACACGCACTGAGTTGTTGGCGTTCTGGTACTGGATTGAGTAGGAGTCCTTGCCATCAAGGTCCATGTCGAAGCCTGCATCACGCAGTGCTCGAGCCTTGCGCTCCTCAATTGTCTTGCACCAGATGAACTCCTCAACATCGGGGTGATCTGCGTTGAGAATGACCATCTTGGCTGCGCGACGGGTCTTGCCACCAGATTTGATTGTGCCTGCAGAGGCATCTGCGCCACGCATGAAGGAGACAGGACCACTAGCGGTTCCGCCGCCCTTGAGCCCCTCGGCCGATGAACGAATGTTGGAGAGGTTGATACCTGCTCCGGATCCTCCCTTGAAGATCACACCCTCTTCGCGGTACCAGTTGAGGATGCCATCCATTGTGTCTTCGGTAGCGAGGATGAAGCATGCCGATGCCTGCTGGGGAACTCCGGGTACTCCAATGTTGAACCAAACTGGAGAGTTAAACGCTGCTCGCTGCTGCACCAAGATGTACTTGAGCTCGGAGCGGAAGGCCTCTGCCTCTTCGTCGTCGGTGAAGTAACCATCAGCGAGTCCCCACTTGGTAATCGTGTCCGCGACTCGATCAATAACCTGGCGAAGTGACCACTCGCGACCATCCTCACCGAGGGTTCCGCGGAAGTATTTCTGGGCAACGATATTCGTGGCGTTGACGGACCAGGTGGAGGGGAACTCGACCCCTGGCTGGAAAAAGGCATCTGTGCCGTCCTTCCAGTTCTGAATACGCGAGTCGCGCTTCTCCCATGTAACCGAGTCATAGGCATCGCTGCCCTGCTCTGTGAAGAACCTACGGATTCCGATCCCAACCTGCTCTGGAGCCATT
>WLHA01000301.1 GCA_009702955.1 Actinomycetota bacterium | reverse complement strand
TCTCAGCCTCAGCTGTGGTCTCAGCGATGCATACGGCTCGGTTCCAAGACATGACGATCTCGCCACGGTCCCTACCAAGACGCTCGCAGTGCGCTGCGAGAGCATCAAGCTTGCGACCAACCTCGGCGGGCTCACAGTTCAGGTTCCCGAGGTCTGCATACTGGGCAACCATTCGAAGTGTCTTCTTCTCTCCTCCTCCACCAATCATTACTGGAATGCGTGAGAGTGGCGCAGGCTCATTAATTGCCTCGACGACGTTGTAGTACTCGCCAGAGAATGTTGGGCGTTCGCCGCGAAGCATGGGGAGGATGATCTGAAGCGACTCCTCTAACTTCTCAAAGCGATGCGTGAAGGTTCCAAACTCAATGCCAAACGAGTTGTGCTCCAGCTCAAACCAACCAGCGCCGATACCTAGCTGTGCTCGCCCTCCAGATACGTGGTCAAGAGTGGTCAGGCACTTTGCAAGGATCGCAGGGTTTCTATAGGTATTGCCTGTCACCAATGCACCGAGTCGAACCTTTGACGTGTGCTGTGCAAGTGCGCCTAGCAACGTGTAGCACTCGAGCATTGAGTTATCAGGCGCTCCTAAACCGGGGAGTTGGTAGAAGTGATCCATCACTAACACCGTGTCGAAGCCAGATGCCTCTGCAGCCTTTGCCGACTCAACCGTGACGCGAAATGCATCGGAGCGCTCAAGGCCGGGGTAGTCGAAGTTTGGAATTTGATAACCAAGACGTGTCATAGGTGCCTCATTTAGTTAGATATTTACGGATAATCCATTGGAGATTCTTTACCCTTGCTAACTATTCATGCAAGAAGTATTGCGGTATAAAAAGTATGGCGAGTGCTCAAGAATCCGGGTTGAGCACCGATGCTGTTACTTCGTCGAAGCGGCGCTCCCCTACCAGCGCCAAACCGTTCTCTAGTTCGGCGACGAGAATCTTGAGTACAGCGCTTACGCCCGGTGCGCCTCCAGTTGCAAGCCCATAGAGAATTGGCCTCCCAACCAGCACGGCATCCGCGCCGAGTGCACGGGCCTTTATTGCATCGGTACCGCGACGGATTCCGCCATCCACGAGGACCGAGACTCGACCGTGGACAGCATCCACAACTCCGGCCAACGCGGCTGCACCAGATGGCACTGAATCGAGTTGGCGGCCACCATGGTTTGAGACGACAACTCCAGCGGCACCGTGCTCCGCTGCAGCAAGCGCATCGCGCGGGTGCAGCACTCCCTTGACGATCACAGGCAGGTCTGACCAACGAACAATCTGCTCGATATCGGACCAAGAGAGAGTCGCGTCGAAGAGGTTCGGGAGGTCAAACATCGTGATTGGCTCTGTGGTTCCGGCAGCGGCGATAGACGGAACTACGAGATCGCCGCCAAGTGTAAATCCGGTCCGCATCTCACGCTCTCTGCGCCCTGCGGGTGGTAGGTCGACTGTAATCACAATCGCCTCGAAACCGCTTGCTACTGCTTCCTCAACTATTGCTCGAGTAAGTGCTCTATCGCGCAATACATATAACTGAAACCAGCGGCGCGCATCGGGAACAGCTGCAGCCAATTCACCAGGTCCGGTATGAGCAAGCGTGGAGAGCGTATAGATCGCACCTGCGTCTAGCGCGCCGCGTGCGGTCGCAATCTCAGCATCAGGATCCGCTAGCCCATGGAATGCGGTAGGAGCGACGATGAAAGGATGCGGCATACGTCGACCCAGAAATTCACAGCTCGTATCTACCGAGTCAATCCCTCGCAACACGCGCGGCCAGAGATTCATGCGCTGCCATGAATTCACATTCTCGAGAAGCGTCAACTCATCTGCACCACCACCTTCGTAATAAGCAAGGGTTGATTCGGAGAGCACCTGAGAGAATACGGAACGAAAATCAGCGAGGGTGAGCGGCAACCCATCAGCATCGGTAGCAACACTCTCAAGCGCGGCAACACGCCGTGCCCATGGGCCTGCATCTATATCAACCATAAAGTTCCTTTTATTCTCCACGCCCGATCCGGCGCAGGTTCCACGAGCGTTGAAGTCTCAACCAACCTAGACCGGTGCCGACCGTCAAGGTCAGCCGGCCAGTCGAGCTTTGGGTAGCACGAATGATTCCAGGAATACCCAAGGAGCCAGAGATGCTGTGAGCGCTAACCGTTACGCGCCCAAATGGCCCAAGTCTCCAAGTTTTCCTTACCTTAAATACTGACACTGCGCCTCTGCCCCGATCCGTGTTCCCCGGCTTCCTCGAGTCTGAACCATAACTGCGTGTAGGCCTTCGCAATCGGTTCTATGCTCCGAAGAACAGCAAAACTAAATATTCCAATCAGGGGGCAGTCGATGGAAGTATCTGGGGTTCAACGCGAGACGTCTGGGAGCGGTGCACCTAACAACGGAGACTCTCCAGAGGCGATGCAGCACATTCTTGACTGTCCGGCTTGCCAAGCAATTGACGCAGCCGATGGAAAAATCGATGGCCAAGTTTTCAACCTTGATCACTGGATGCTCCCTAGCCAGACCGATCGGTTTGTTCGACTTAAGAAAACCCAAGACAACGTAGCGGACAGGGTTACTTCGTTCGCTGGATCATTAAAATTTGTCTACCTGCACGCAATGTGGTTCGGCATCTGGATAGTTCTGAATATCGGACTAATTCATTTAGGAATCAAGAAGTTTGACAAATACCCCTTTGGGCTCCTCACAATGATTGTGAGCCTTGAGGCTATTTTCCTAGCAACCTTCGTGATGGTTAGTCAGAATCGCCAGGCGAAGAGATCTGACCTCCGCGCTCAGATTGATTTCGAGTCAAATCTTCGGTCGCTCATCATCATCACCCACCTTGCGGCAAAGGATGGGGTAGATCTACAGCATGTAGATAAAATTGTCGCTCTTGCGATCCACCAGTCCCACGTCCTTGGAGACGAGAACGGGACAGAATCCTCAGAACCGGCTCAAAACGGCTGACAGCCGGCACGGCATAACGCAGCATTACTGCGCGATGCCGTGCCGCTGACCGGTGCTGTCAGGCGATTAGAGCGAGGTTTGATGCCTCGGGGCGAGATACGAGGTCGCGAATGCCAAAACCGTTTCCACTGAATTCAGCGGAGCGACTACCAGGCGCGGAGACGATGCGCACCTTTGCTCCAAGCCTCTGTGCCTCTAGGGCATAGGGAACAAACGCGTGGTCTCCACTACCGATTACAAGCCACTCATATCTACGAGCAACGAAATCGG
>WLHA01000300.1 GCA_009702955.1 Actinomycetota bacterium | reverse complement strand
CTCTTTTGGAATTGCCCGCTTATCCCCAAGGAGAAATCCGGCAAGAACTCCGCGCTCGCGCGCTGGCATCCCGACACCTCCCCTCGCGACTATTGCGCGTACCCAATTCGCAGTTGAGAGCAGCGGGGAGTGCCCTCTTGCTAGATCCGTGAGGCGAGCATCATCGAGTTGGGCGACAACATGTCTCCACCTCCAGCGTTTGTCATACCCCTTAAGGGGAGATAGATGTCCGCTAAGCGCCACGCGGTCACCTGCATCTAGAGACCGAAGGCGCACTGCATCATCGGCGCTAGCGCGAACCAATACAGATCGATTGCCTGTATTTATAGGCGTGACGCGAGACTCCGCTCCAGATCCACCTGAGGCCACAGCGTCGTCGACTTGACGCTCTGGGTTATCAAGCCAGCCCTCAGCCCTCACAACCACCTGCGTCGAGAAGAGAGAGACATCAGGGTCACCCACTACCGCGCCGACCAAGGTTCCTGATGACCGGTTCCGAACTGGTTCGGATAGCGGTGAGAACTCAAGGCCGTTCATGGATCTTGCTGTTAGAGCAAACGAGAGCGCTACGAACGCGACGACGGCGACCGGCATGTGGAGCCACCTTGGGGAGATAAGCACTCCGAGAAAGAGGCAGCCCGAGGCGATCATTGCCCCTACGCCATTGCCTGGCCTAGAGGTCCCAAGGAATACTCCAATAACTACTGCTCCAAGAATTACGAATGGGCCAATAGGGAGCCTCCGCTCTTCGCCGTTCACAACGCCACCAACGACTCAAGTTGTGAGAAACGCGCTTCACCGATGCCGGGAACATCGCGAAGGTCTCCTACCGATCGGAATCCTCCGCGATCAACACGCAGTTTCATGATTGCACCCGCAAGCGATGGCCCAATACCGGGCAGGGTCTCTAGCTCTGCACTCGTCGCAGAGTTGAGATGAATAGGCCCACTCGGCGATTTACTTGAGCCGAGAACAGAGCCCCCGGAACTAGCAGCAGCAATTATCGGGGCGCCGCGAACTGGTACGAAAATTCGCTCCCCATCGGCTACACGCGCTGCAAGATTCAATTGATCAACATCTGCATCGGGGCGAGCACCACCAGCCGCTCCAATTGCATCCACGACGCGTTGGCCTTCTTTAAGCGTGACAATTCCCGGTGTAACTACTGCCCCAGCAACATGCGCGACCACTTTGACGGAGTTCGCATCGGATCCGCTCGTTGAAGACTGCGCCGCATCAGCCTGCGCTGAGGTTTCGGGGCGAGAAATGCTGGAAGGCGGAGCCAGAGAACTCGGGACTCCATGGGGCGTTCCGAGCTGAAGCCATGCATACCCACCAATTATTGCGAGCGTCACTAACGCACCAAGCACGACGCGCGGGTCTTGTCTCCATGCACGAAACTTGGCCCCGAACGATCTCCCAGCAAATGGACCCCTGCCAACGTCGATCAAGGTAGGGCGGTTAAGGGTCCTTGACTCAGCGAGAGGTTCGGCGAGATTCTCAGAACCCTCAGCGTCTGCAGCCTTGAGTTGCGACGAAGACGCGGCCGAGCGTGAACTTATCGCTGACACAGTTTCTTGCATCTGAGTAACCATCCCGAGACCGATTGCGCGCGCAGAACTGCGCGCTCTATCTAAATAGACCTAAGGGAAAGTTGCTCGGGAAAGTAGCTAGCGAATATCTCTGCGTGCGTGTATTCACATTGCCCGGGGAGGTATGAAGCGAGACTATCTGAGAGGTGTGACCTTAGCCAAGGACAAAATTAACGAGGCGCCCTGGAACGGCTATCACCTTGCGAACTGTTGCGCCCTCTAGGAGCTCAGCAATTTTCTCATCGGCTCGTGCTGCAGCCTCAAGGGTTGCGGCGTCTGCGCTTACTGAGACCGTTACGCGCGATCGAAGTTTTCCATTGACCTGAATCGGTACCTCAACAGAATCAACCACCAATAAGGTCTCATCTGCGACAGGGAAAGGCTCATAAGCCAAGGTCTCCGGGTGGCCGAGGCGCGACCAGAGCTCCTCCGCAATATGGGGAGCGAGCGGAGCAACCATCAAGGTGATCCCCTCAGCGATCTCGCGTGGGGCACTCCCGTTAGCAGCGACGACTGTAGTGAGATGGTTATTGAGCTCAAAGAGTCGAGCAATCGCCGTGTTAAACGACATCGACTCCATATCGGATCTCACCGCGAGAATCGTTCTATTTATTAGGCGCAGGGACTCGTCGTCGGCTGGAGTCTCGGAGACATTTACCTCACCGGTCTCCTCGTTGATCACGTTTCGCCATAGGCGCTGCAAGAATCTATGCACACCAACAATGTCGGTAGTGCTCCATGGACGACTCGCGTCGAGTGGCCCCATGAACATCTCGTAGAGGCGAAGCGTGTCAGCGCCGTAGTCGTTGTAGATGTCATCTGGCGTCACAACGTTCTTAAGGCTCTTACCCATCTTGCCGTACTCGCGATTTACTACCTCATCACCGAGGTACCAAACGCCATCGCGCTCAACTACCTCAGAGGCCTCGACATATACGCCGCGCTCATCGGTAAACGCATATGCCTGTATGTAGCCCTGATTGAAGAGTCGCTGGAATGGCTCAACCGTGCTTACATGCCCAAGGTCGAAGAGAACCTTGTGCCAGAAACGTGCGTAGAGAAGATGCAGGACAGCATGCTCAACGCCACCGACGTAGAGGTCAACTCCACCCGCCGCGTTAACGCCATCACTGTTTGCGCTCTCCATCCAATAGCGCTCGACGCCTGCGTCTACCAATGCGTCAACGTTCTGTGGATCGAGATAACGCAGGTAGTACCAACACGATCCGGCCCACTGAGGCATTGTGTTGACCTCGCGGCGGTAGCGCTTCGGTCCGCCGCCGAGCCCAGCCCAAGCAGGGCCAGGAAGATCGAGCTCAACCTCAAGCCAATCACCGGCGCGCGATAGCGGGGGCTCTGGCAGTGCCTCAGGGTCCTCGGAGATTCGCGGCGCAAAGTCTGAGACATCTGGCAACTCAACGGGGAGTTGCTCCGCTGGGAGCGCGATCGGCAGGCCTGTCTCGTCATAGACAATCGGGAATGGCTCTCCCCAATAGCGCTGTCGACTGAATAACCAGTCACGGAGTTTGTAGGTAGTAGTCGCATGCCCCAGGCCCTCGGTCTCAAGCCACGCAGTTATAGCGGCCTTCGCACTTGGGGTATCTAGACCATCGAGAGAGATCTCCGAGTTAGCAGATGCCATAG
>WLHA01000030.1 GCA_009702955.1 Actinomycetota bacterium | reverse complement strand
TTGGCTCGCAGCGTGCTGGGCAAAAATATCGAGGATAAGTGCGACGCGATCTACGACGTCCACCTCAAAGATCTTCTCGAGGTTGCGTTGCTGAGCAGGGCTCAACTCGTCGTCGAAGATCACGACATCAATATCTAGGGCCTTGACCGATTCCCTAAGTTCCTCGGCCTTGCCTTTCCCTATATAGGTACGCGAGTCGGGATGATCTCTTCGCTGCAGAACAATCTCTACCGCGTCAGCGCCTGCAGTATCGGTAAGGCGAGCGAGTTCCGCGAGAGACTCCTCGGCTACCTCAACGCTTCTTGTACCGATCCCTGTACCAACGAGGAGAGCGCGTTGGCGAATAACCTCGAGATCTACCTCGGAGGCGGTGAGGCGACGGCGCCCCCTCCCCTGCTGCCCGCTACTCATCGCTGGTCTCTTTGATCTTTGATCTTTGATCCTGGGTGAGCGTGCATCCTCTAGCGAAACCTCTTGCTACTCGCCCGAACTCGCCTCGATCAGTGCGTGAGACTGTTGAGACGGCAGAGACTCCAGAGATAGTTGAGATAAACGCACCGAGAATAGAGAATGGCTCCCCAAAAAATCCGGGGGCTATAGCGAAATCTGTGGCTATCAAAGCGATGACGTGAAGTCCTTTGATTCAAGCGTGATCTCGGCAACGTGAGCGACCGGTCCGCCAAGGCGTATCGACTTCGCCCCAATCTGCCCCTCTGCTCCGTCTCTGATCTCCACCAATAGATCGCCACCCGGAACATGCACAGTCACTAGATCCCCTACCAAACCCATGCGATTCGCAACCGCTGCGGCAGCCGATGCACCGGTTCCACAGGAGAGTGTCTCGCCCACGCCGCGCTCCCATACCCTCATCGTGATTGCGTTGCTCTCGCCTGGCGTAAGCGAGATGAACTCAACATTTGTTCGGTTCGGAAATCGTTCGTCGAGTTCGAGAATGGGGCCATGCTCGACGACTAGAGCCTTAGCCGGGGCTTCTACGAGTAGCACCCAGTGTGGGTTGCCTATACCAGCGGCGTCCCCAGAGTAACGAACACCATCGATTATTGCTGAGAGCCCTCGTGGGTCTTGCGCTGTGGTTGGAATGCTCGCCGAGTCGAATGCAACCGCTCCCATATCTACGGTTGCATATACGAGCACGCCTTCCTTATCTATCTCTAGATCAAGAACCTTGCGCCCGGCCGCGGTATCTACACGCAGTACTCCCTCGGTACCTAGACCGATTGAGACTGCAAACAATCCCAGGGCGCGTACTCCGTTTCCGCTCATCTCGGCGTCGCTACCATCGGCATTGATCAAGCGCATTGAGCAGTGTGCTTGCTCGAGGCCATCAACGCCATCGGCGAGTTCGGATGGCAATCCGAGCAGCAGTAATCCGTCGGCCCCAAACCCCTTGCTTCGATCACATAATTGCGCAGCCTGAGCAACCAAGACCGCAGGATCCCAGTGGCGCGCATCAACAACTAGGAAATCGTTCCCCGTTGCTTCGATCTTGTGGAGAGTAATAAGGCTCATGCTGCCCCCCACCATGCCAGCAATGCAGGGGTCGTGTCTTCGATTTTCTCAACTGCCCCAAACCAAGTGATGCGTGGGTCACGCCTAAACCACATCCGCTGACGCCTTGAGAATGATCTAGTACGGCGTTTTGCAGTCTCGAAGGCATCCACAAAGGCTGAATCTAGCTCTGTCTCTGACGAGTTCTCTAGGTCTCTCTCCATATCTAGAACCTCCTCCAACTCTTTATACCCAATGGCCTGACGCGCGGTTCTGGACCATCCGCGTGGTTCGGCTCTCAGTGCGCGCACCTCGTCAACGAGCCCGCCAACGCGCATCGCATCGAACCGTTCATGAATCCGAAGTGCAGTTACATCACGCGATAGCCAGAGACCCGCAATGCGCACTGGGAATGCAGTAGCTCCGTATCGATCAAGCCCTGGGCCGAACGACGAGAAGGGCTCGCCTGTCTTCTCAATAACCTCAAGAGCGCGCACGATACGGCGAACATTATGTGGATCAATGCGTGACGCAGCGAGAGGATCTGCAGCGAGAAGTCGCTCATAAGCAGCGGCTATGCCACCAGGCTCAGCGGTACGCGCCTCAATCTCAGCGCGCAGCACTAGATCTTCGCCAGGGAAACGAAGGTCATCAATTACAGCCTGTACGTATAGGCCTGTGCCCCCTACCAGGAGAGCACGCTTGCCTCGCGACTCGATATCCGCAACAGCTTTTCTAGCCTCAATTTGAAACTGTTGCACCGACCAAACCTGCCATGGATCTATCACGTCGATCATGTGGTGGGGAACTCGCTCACGAGCCTCAGCATCAACCTTTGCGGTGCCGATATCCATGCCCCGATACACCTGCATAGAGTCGATAGAGACAATCTCAATATCCCCGAGTGCCTCTGCAGCGCGTAGCGCTATCTCAGATTTACCGGAGGCGGTTGGGGCAACAAGTACAAGGTGCTCAACACTGCCGAGACCAAGCGTGCCGGCCTCCTCGCGAGCGTCGCCGCCTTCTGGATTGCGGCCGCTCCCCAAGGGACCCTTACTCACCCTGAGGTAACCGGAATCCGAACACGCCTTCGTGCAGCCGGCTCAGTTGCACGCAGAAACTCGGCGCTGAGCCAGTGAGGAGCAGCGCTTGTGATGCGGGCCTCGGCCATCGACCCAGGGGCTAAGAGAACTCCCTCAGGTGGCTTGAAGTGCACCAATTTGGATTGACGAGTTCGAGCTGCGATTACAGCGGCGTCCTTCTTGGATGGCCCCTCAATGAGAACCTCCTCGACAAGACCGATCCGAGCTTCGTAGCGAAAAAGAGCATCGACATCGCAGAGTTCGGTGAGCCGCGTCATGCGCTCTGCTACTACCTCTGGCGCAATGAAATCATCCACCATCTCCGCAGCCTCAGTACCCGGGCGAGGCGAGAAGACGAATGTGTATGCCGAGTCATATCGTGCCTCGGCCACTACCTCCATCGTGCGCTCGAAGTCTTCGTCAGACTCACCAGGGAAGCCAACGATGATGTCGGAGGTAACCGCGAGATCGGGAATCCCCGCACGCGCTGCAGCTAGTCGCTCTAGATAGCGCTCGGCGGTATACCCGCGATGCATACGCGCGAGTGTGCGATTAGAACCAGACTGCAGAGGGAGATGAAGGTGCTCGCAGACCGCCTCACACTCTGACATCGCCGCGATTGTCTCGGGGCGTAGGTCCTTGGGGTGTGGGGAGGTAAAGCGAATGCGCTTTATTCCCTCGACAGCGTCTACTGCGCGAAGCAGGTCCGCGAACTGTGGTGCGTACTGTGCGGCGCCTAGGTCGCGTCCGTAGGAGTTCACATTCTGGCCGAGAAGAGTTATCTCATTTACTCCGTCTGCGCTTAGTTGCTCAACCTCGTAGACGATGTCGCCCATGCGGCGGCTTACCTCGCTGCCGCGCACACTTGGAACGATGCAGAAGGCGCAGGAATTATCGCAGCCAATCTGAATGGTTACCCATGCCGAGTGATCCACTTCGCGACTAGCGGGGAGAGCGGAGGGATAGGCCTCATGCTCCTCAAGAATCTCTATGACTGACTCTCCCGTGAGGCGTGCCTGCTTAAGCAGTGCCGGAGCACTCGCAAGATTATGAGTACCGAAGACGACATCAACATGCCCAGCGCGCTGCTGAACTATGTCTCGGTCCTTCTGAGCAAGGCAGCCCCCAACAGCAATCTGCATATCCGGGCGTCGATCCTTGAGCGACTTAAGGTGCCCGAGGGTTCCGTAGAGGCGGTTATCTGCGTTCTCGCGAATGCAGCAGGTATTGAGAACAACTACATCCGCGAGCTCTAGGTCATCAGTAGGTTCGAGACCATCTGCGATTAGGACCCCGGCGATGCGCTCGGAGTCATGCTCGTTCATCTGACACCCGAAGGTGCGTACGAGGAATCTCCTTGGCTCGGTCACAGGCGGCAGTCTAGGACTCCCCTACGATCCCCCAACATGCGAGAGCACAAAGAACCTCAAGTCTCTAGGGGCACCAACCCCGCTAACCGACCGAGAAGCCGTTGCCGCATCTAACTCTGCTGCAGTGGGGACTCTGTTTTGCGGTAGTCACCTTTGGAGCGACAACACAGGGGGTCGTCGGGCTCGGGCTCAACCTCATTGGCGTACCGATTATTGCGATGATCAACCCAGATGCCGTACCAGCATCATTTCTGCTCATAGGTATCCCCCTCTCGCTCACAATCTCAATACGCGAGAGGCATGCAATTGATCGCTCTGGAATCGGCTGGATTGTCGCGGGGAGGGTTCCCGGGACGATCCTTGGGCTCATCGTGGTCTCCGCTCTCGCCCCCAACGCTTTACTAATTGCTGTCGGCTGCTCAATCATTATTGGGGTCTGCCTCCTTAGTCTTCGCTCACCATCGGAGATCACAGCGCTAGAGGCCGGGGCCGCAGGAGTGGCCGCCGGCGCACTCGGGACTGCAGCAGCAGTCGACGGGCCACCCCTAGCCCTCCTCTACCAGCACCACGCAGGGGAGCGCCTGCGCGCAACCCTCGCTGTTTCATTTGTTGTGGGGAATGTGATGTCGCTTACTGCCATTGCCCTCGCCGGCAAACTTGGATGGCCTCAGGTCTTCTTCGCAATATGCATGCTCCCCGCAATTGCAATTGGGTACGCAATTTCGCACCCGATTCGCGCGCGTGTAGACGGAACAAAACTTCGACCATATGTTCTACTCATCGCTCTAAGCGCAGGCTTTGCCGTGCTTATTCGAGGCATCTTCTAAGACCCTGCGCTACTAAGAGCCGCGCTACTAGGACCCCCACTACTAAGACCAGCTCTCCTCGGAGCAGGACAACTACGACCCGCGCTACTAGTACCGGCACTATTAAGACCCGCTCTACTAGGACCGGCACTATTAAGACAAGCACTACTAAGACCCCCGCTACTCGGAGCACCACAACTCGGATAACGAGAAAGGCCCGACCCGCCGAGTGCATTTACGCACCTAGCGAGTCGGGCCTTAATCAACTTCTTGGCCGATTAGCCGTCTATATCAACCCCGATTGGTCCTTTGAGAATCTCGAGACCATCCAGATCATCCAGGTCGCTTAGTTCATCACTCAACTCAGCACCCTCTCCGATCCCTGAGGCAACACGAATCTTCTCGCTAATCTCAAACATGAGGTCAAGATTCTCAGAGAGGAAGTTCTTAGAGTTCTCACGACCTTGACCGAGTTGCTCGCCCTCATAGGTAAACCAAGCACCCGACTTCTTGATGATCGAGAGATCTACACCAACATCGAGGATAGATCCCTCGCGGCTGATGCCTTTCCCGTACATGATGTCGAACTCTGCCTGGCGAAATGGCGGAGCGACCTTGTTCTTTACAACCTTGACTCGGGTGCGGTTACCGACAATCTCGGTGCCGTCTTTGATCGCCTCAATGCGGCGAATATCAAGGCGTACTGAGGAGTAGAACTTCAACGCTCTACCGCCAGGGGTCGTCTCAGGTGAGCCGAACATGACCCCAATCTTCTCCCGAAGCTGGTTGATGAACACACAGATAGTGCGGGACTTGTGCAGGTTTCCGGTGAGCTTACGCATCGCCTGACTCATCAAGCGCGCCTGCAGTCCAACGTGTGTATCGCCCATCTCGCCCTCAATCTCAGCGCGAGGCACAAGAGCTGCAACTGAGTCGACTACGAGAACATCTAGTGCTCCAGAGCGGATCAGCATGTCTGCGATCTCGAGCCCCTGCTCACCGGTATCCGGCTGCGAGATCAAAAGATCATCGACGTTGACTCCAATTGCCTTTGCGTAGACAGGGTCGAGAGCATGCTCTGCATCGATGTATGCACAGATCCCACCATTGCGCTGCGCCTCGGCCACCACATGTAGGGCAAGCGTTGACTTACCGGATGACTCTGGGCCGAAGATCTCGATAACGCGACCACGTGGTAGGCCGCCTATGCCGAGCGCAAGGTCGAGAGCGAGTGCACCGGTTGAGATGGCCTCAATGCCTACGTTGCCCTGCTCGCCGAGGCGCATGATCGATCCGGTACCGAACTGCTTCTCGATCTGGCCAAGTGCCATCTCGAGTGCTTTGTCTCGCTCAACCGTATTTCCGCCGGTCTCACGAATCCCTGGTGTGGGCTTTGGGGTCTTGGCTGCCTTAGTGGGTCTCATGGCTTTATCTCTCTATCTCTCGCTCAGGGCCACTCTGGACCCGGACTATGGACTAATTGCTGGACTAATTGCTGGACTAATTGCTGGACTTGTTCCTGGACTTGTTCTTGGAGTGCTTCTTGGGTTGCTTGATCTTCGGGGGAGTTACTGGCTGAGAACTTATGTGGAGCCTGTGACAGTCATTCGGGCCCCCCAAACTTCGGGCTAACTGTGGGCTATCTATGGGCTATCTATGGGGGGCTTCATGCGGGCTATTTGCGTACTCCGGCACGATACAACGAACACCCGTTCGTACTGCGGATTATTTGGCGAAAATCTTGGAAAAGTTTCCGGAGAGATCAATATCCCAGTATCTATAAGGATTATCTCTCTGAATCCACGGAGTTCTGAGCCTAGATATCCGCTTTAGGGACCGCCAACCGCCCGCTCTGCCAAACAGAGCCCTATGGGGTTTGCCCCGCTCAGCCCTTCAATCTCAATGTGCTCACATGTCTATACGGGCCGTTCTCGACTCCCATACCGCTCCTTGGGGCATCAAATAACGAGAGTTCCTTTACTACCCATGGATCCCCGATAGCGACCCCATCAAGAGCGGCAATATCTGGACGTAGATCTGCTCTACGCCTCAGTCGCGCGAGCGTTAGGTGCGGAGTGAAAATCTGCGCTGCAATTCGAATCCCATGATCGGTAGCCGCGTCATGGACGCGTGCATGTGTAGCGCGCAATCCAGAATCCGGATCCTCCACACCGAGCCAAAATACCTCAGCGCGACGCGCCTCCGCGAAAGCGCCTGCGCTACGAAGGCGAAGAGTAAATGGCTCAACCTCTGTGAGACGGGCCTCAATGTCTTCTACCAAGGCCTCGACGTCGTTGACTCTTCCAAGAAAATCTACCGATACATGCCAACGTATTGGATGAGTCCACTGCATAAGACGAGACGGCTCACTCGGCACGAGCGCACTAATCGCCTCTAGTACTTCGTCCGGTGGGACTACTGCAATGAATGCTCTGCGGATAGCGGTACCAGCGTCCATCACGGGCTAATTCTTCTTGCAGCTTTTTGCATTGCCATAGTTATGTAAGTGCATCGTCACGCAAGTGCATCGAGACGCATACGTAACAGATTCATTAGCGAGATGGTTGAGAACTGCCTGATGCGTTCACGATCTCCTGGCAAACGCGTAGTTACAGCCTCAGCTGGCAGGCCAGGCAGCGCAAGCCCGAACCAAACTGTGCCGACAGGGGCGCCGTCTTGAGCATCAGGGCCGGCTACACCAGTAACTGAGATGCCCACGTCGGCACCAAGCACTCGACGAGCCCCCTCCGCCATCTCTTTCGCACACTCAGCGCTAACCACATGCTCCGCTGTAACACCTAACAGCGAGCGCTTCACCTCAGTTGCATACGAACCGATCGTTCCTCTAAAGGTTTTACTTGCACCTGGGATTCCAGCGATGCGCGAACCAACTAGGCCTCCGGTTAACGACTCAGCGATACCGAGTGTCCAGCCGCGAGCCCCTAGGCGAGAGAGGACAGCCTCCTCCATGGTCTCGTCATCAACTGCAAAAATCAGATCGCCCAGAGTTGATCGGAGCTTCGCTTCCTCGGGAGCAATGAGTGCTGCTGCATCATCGAACGTCGCTGCCTTAGCAGTTAAACGAACCACTATCCCCTCGATGCCGCGCGCCAGAAATGCGATTGACGGATTCGACTGGTCATCTACCTGCCTCGCAATCATCTCTGCGAGTCCGGACTCCGATGCTCCCCACGTTTTGAGGGACCGATTGAGTATCACCGCGCGCTCCCCTGTTCTCTCCAACAGATCAGGAATCACGTGTTCATTTACCATGCGCTGCATCTCGTAAGGAACGCCCGGGACTGCATATATAACCCGTCCATTGAATTCGCACTTCAGTCCAGGTGCGGTGCCGATCGGATTAGGAAGTACATCCCCACCAACTGGAACATCAGCCTGTCGAAGATTGTTCTCCGGCATCTGTCTCCCGCGCCCGCCAAAGAGGGATGCGATCCAATCGACTAAATCTTCCCTGCGCTCAAGTGGCACGCCCATCACCTGAGCGATTGCTTCGCGAGTCAGATCATCAGGGGTGGGCCCTAGACCGCCGCAGATAATGACTGCGTCTGCTGTCTCAAGCATGGACTCGATACAGCGCACAACACGATCGAGATTGTCGCCAATCTTTCGGTGCTCATAGGTATCGATACCGGCGCCTGCTAACTGCTCGCCTATCCACGAGGAGTTCGTATCTACGATCTGACCGAGTAGCAACTCTGTCCCGACAGCGAGCACATCTACCTTCACTAATTCTCTCCAGCAGTTTGGCGGCGAGCGGCCACTATTACATCAATTCCTGAGACGACGGTAAGCACAACTGCTACCCAAATTGCGCTCAGCCATAGCCAGCGCAGATCGGCGGTAAGCGGAAGAAGCACGAAACCAATCGCAGCCATCTGAATAAAGGTTTTCCACTTACCGAGTTGACGCGCCGGAAGCGAAATTCCCTTTCGACCTTCGATTGAACGGTAGATAGAGATAAGCACCTCGCGCCCGGCAATCACGATCACAGGGATCCACGAAATATCGCCACGAATCGCAAGCGCACTAAACCCGCCGACGGCCAGAAACTTATCGGCGAGCGGATCCAAGAACGCACCTGCACGAGTCGTGCCATCGCGCCGCGCTATCCAACCATCAA
>WLHA01000003.1 GCA_009702955.1 Actinomycetota bacterium | reverse complement strand
CCCCAGCATGCGACGAGTCCCCCAGAGACAGTTGCGCAAGTATGACTCCCGCCAGCGGCGAGTGTCGGAGGCGCCGGCGTCGCTACAAGTGCAGATACCGGATTAGATGTAGCAACAAGACCGAGCAGGCTTGCAATAAACGCTAGATAAACCAGATGCTTAGAGGCCCGACTAAACAACAACGTTCGCTCCCATGATTGCTGACATAAATCCAAATTCGAGATCGGGACTTAACCCCGAGACCGGGTAATCCTACCCCGTTATTCGGGGAGTAAAACCTCGCCAAAATTGCGTAAAAGCTAGTGACACGCCGCCTACTAGGGAACGGAGTATCCCCAGTGTCCTGCCCAGTTCGTGGCTCCTGGAGTGGCATCACAGTTGAGCGCTGACTTAAAAGTTATGACAAGCAGATGTGGCTGACTAGCTAGATCCCAGGCTGAGGGGCCAACAGGCCTGAACCCACGTCGTATACGAAGCCGGCGACAGCGGTGTCGGCAGGGATCAGCGAACAATTTCTAACTAAATCCACATCAGCACTGAGGGTCTCGAGCTGATTATTGATTGCAAGAAACTCCATCGCTGCAGCATCGGGAGTGTTCCCTAATGCCTCGCGGATCTCCTCATCGCTCGTACCGGCCATGCGGCACTGAGTGTGCGCAACGATGCAGATTCTGTCTACCCCTAGAAGATTCGTTGCTAAAACTAGAGAGCGGAGCACGTCATCTGTAACGCGCGCACCTGCATTACGAAGAATTTTCGCATCTCCTGGAACGAGACCAAGCATTGCTAATGGTTCGATCCGGGAGTCGATGCAGGTGACTACTCCAAGGCCTTTAGCGGCGGATGGCTCCAATCCTCTAAGGCTAAATCCTGCTACGTACCTGCTATTTGCCTCGAGAATATCCTCAAACATGGGAATTACTTTATCTAACTCTCAACGCGAGAGCGTAGTGGGGCGCCTTCTCCCCGCAAGTACAAACATTGCGCCCACAATTAACGTGCTAACGCCTACAGCCCACAAGAAATTGTCGTTACCGGTATTAGCTAGAGCGGCAACCTCTGGAGTATTGACTGGGGCTGTGGTTGTTGTGACGGCCAGAGCGGCGGCTGCGTTAGCTGCTGCAATATATGGCTCCGCCTCCGCAGGCTTGCCCGTGAGAATTCCATCTACACCAAGGGCCATCAATCGGACCCAGGTGGCTGGTACATCATCTTCGTCACCGTTGAACCACACCCAGACACCTAGCCCATTTGCATGTGCGTCATCTACAAACTGCTGAGTCACAACCTCAATCTCGCCAAAGAACGGAGGAACCTGCAGCACTCTGTGCCCCGGGAGTGCGCCTCTTGTGCCAAACCACGAGGTGATCAGATCTAACCCTGGGCTCGTAAATACATCTGGAGCGAGTTCTTTGAAATGATCCAGAATAGCGTCGTCAAACGAAGCAACTACATAGCGATCTGAGGGGCCATGAGAATTGATGAATGCGGCTAGCGCTTCAGCGCCTGCCATTCCTGTAGGGCCGTCCTTTATCTCGACGTTAAGCCGTTGCCCAGGGAATGTATTGACTACATCTAGAAGCGTTGCAACTCCGAAATCGTCAGGCGTGTAGCCCTCTGGGGGCGATACAGCACCGGTGCGCACACCGCGCAGTGCGTAGTCTTCAATCGGTTGGCTATGGCATGACCAGCAGTGTGGGTAGAACCAATAAGCGTTATCCATTGCCTGAAGTTGAAGCGCCGTGAAGGAACTCACCGGACCGGTATCCCCCGTAGTTCTATCGACCGTATCGTCATGTTGGATCATGAGCACGTTGTCGCTACTTAAGCGGACATCCATCTCTAAGACATTCGCGCCTGCTGCGAGAGCCTTCTTCATCGCGTAGATCGTGCTGTGTGGAGACTCAAGGTCTCCCCCGGCGTGAGCAATGCTGATGAACCTTCTGGAGTTCCAGATTGGAGCGTCTGCAGCGTGGGCCGGGATCATGGTCGCCCCGATACCGATTAACAGTGCAAGTGATGCAGCGGCGACATTTTTTAAGCGTTTCAATTCTCGAAGCATTCAAAAACCCTACTCTGACCTGCTATGAAAAGGCAGTTATGAACCGGCAGGATAATGACGCCTAGCGCATTGATACGACGTCGATGTCTTCTTCGCGCCAGAAGTCGAATCGCTCATCCGGAAGACGGAGACAATGGGTAGGCGCAAGCGCCTCAACGAACGCCGGCTCATGGCTAACCACAACTACCGTTCCTTCCCAGTGACGGAACATACGCCCAACTGCGTCTACTGAGGCAGGGTCGAGGTTGTTGGTGGGCTCGTCAAGTATCAATAGGTTCGAACCACCCGCAGCGAGCATTGCGAGCCCCAACTTGGCTCTCTCTCCACCCGAGAGCGATCCTGCTGGCTGCTCCATTGCAGCCCCGCTTAGCCCGAATGATCCAAGAAGCGCTCGGCGCTCTGCCTCTAGCTTCAAAACTGTGTCGTCAATGTTGTCGAGGGCACGTGCCTCAAGATCAATCTGCTCGTGCTCCTGAGCGAAGTAACCAAGGCTGACGTTCGGGCCAAGCTTCACCGTGCCACCCGATGGAATCTGCACACCGGCGAGACAACGTAGAAGGCTCGATTTTCCTGCGCCATTCCGCCCAACTACTGCAATCCTGTCACCGCGATGGGCATTCATAGCGATGCGCTTTAGAACGGTCTTAGCTCCATACTGCACGCCTACGCCATCAACCTCTAGTGGAGTAGCGCCTGAGCGAGCAGGAGTCGGAAGCTTCAGACGAACTGCCTTGTCAACCCGATGTACCTCAGTGCGATTCTTCTGAATCCTCTCAACGCGCTTATCCAAGGCCTTTGCTGTCTTAGCGCGCTTCTCGGTCTGCCCGCGCATGGTGTTAGCGAGAGTGGAGATTCGTTTGATCTCTCGCTCTTCCTGAACCGACGCCTTGGCGCGCTGGACCTGATCTGCAGCCAAGCTGCCAGTAAAAGCTGTGTAGTTGCCCTTATATTCGGTCAAGCGTCCATCTGAGAGATGGAGCACTTTGTCAATCGCCTTGTCAAGCAGGTCAAGGTCGTGACTAATTACAAGAATTGTTCCACCAAAGGATGAGAGTTCGTCCATTAGCCAACTCTTAGCGCTCATATCGAGGTGGTTGGTTGGCTCATCGAGAATCATTATTTCGGGCGTCTGGAAAAGCAGTCGAATGATGTCGACCCTTCGACGCTGACCACCTGAGAGAGTTTCAATATCCTCGAAAAGTAAGTCTTGTCGGAGTCCTACGCCATCGGCGAGACGCGCCATAGTTGCCTCAGCCTCGTAACCGCCAAGCGACCCGTACTGTTCTTCGAGTTCGCTGAATAACTCAATGGCTTCCGAGGTTGGATCCTCAGCCATTGCATTCCTGGCTGCGACTAACTTCTCGTCTAATACGTCTAGCCCTCGACCACTAAGGACGTGGGAGAACCCTGTGGCATCAACACCGAGACCCTTCGCGTTCGGAACCTGTGGCAGGTACCCGACCGTCCCTTGAGTCTTAACTTCTCCAAAGGAGCGCACCTCGGGGTCAGGTTCGCCGACCAGCACCGAGATGAGAGTGGACTTTCCAGTACCGTTGCGCCCGACTAGGCCAACCTTCTCGCCAGTCGCCACGAGAAATTGGGCGTCCTTGACAAGGGCTCTATGGCCAATCTCTATAGTCATTCCGGTTCCGCTAATCATGTGGCTTCAATCTGGTTGGTAGCGGCGAATCCGGCGAGATTTTGGAGATTCAAGGCGTCTACAGAGTTTGGGTCGGGGTGAGATGACGCGCTCAGCGAGTCAACTCTTGACAGTCTACGGCTTCACGCCCGCTGAGGGCATCATCAGGGTCAGGTTGGGCGAGCCCAATCGATCCATTTCAGGCCTTGGACAGATGTTTGATGCGGGTATTTAGACCCATAAATGGGCTTAAGTTCCACTACCTAGCGCGCCGATGAAGTGGCGTGACCACAACTCTGTTTTTTCATGAACTGAGACAAAGACGAGCGTTGGTGAAGAAACAGGTCACAGGTAAGCCTCGAAAGCACCGCCTTGGCTCAGATGAATCGGGAATGTCTCTGATCGAGTTGGTTGTCGCAATAAGCATCTTCGCAATTGTGATGACAGGCGTTGCCGCAACACTCGCAGCCGGACTCGCACTTACCCGAACCAATCAACATCGCAGTGTCGCTGCGAACCTTGCGAGTCAGGAGATGGACACGATCCGCGCAAGCGATTTCTCATCGCTCGTTGACCGAAGCGTCACCCAAAACGTAGGGGGAATCACATACACGATTTACCGTTCTCTCACTTGGGTTGCCCACAATGCATCCAACGGTCCTTGCGATGGAGTCAATACCGCACCAGAGGTATTGCGCGTTCACGTCGGAGTTGATTGGCCACGCAGGCGTGGTGCAGCGATAGTCACTAGTGATTCTGTGATCACCCCGCCGATCGGTGCGTACAACCCTCAGACTGGCCACATTGCAGTACGAGTACTTAACCGCGATGCTCAGCCCTCAGCGTTCACAAGTGTTCTCCTAACAGGGGGAACATCTCGCAGCGCGTTAACCAACGCCGAGGGATGTGCCTTCTTCGCCTTTCTCCCTGCAGGGACCTATAACGTTTCAATGAATAGTGTGGGTTACGTAGATCGACAGGGAACTACCTCCCCTACCCAGATCGCGAATGTTGCGATAGGACACGTCACGTCGGCACAATTCGATTATGACCGACAGGGCACCATCGCACTCTCAATTGAGGGCCACGATGGTACTGAGATTCCAACGAATCTTCCTTTGACTATTGGGAACACGACGTTGCTGCCCTCTGGTACCCGTACATATAGTGGTACCGGTACATCTCGAACAATTACCGGGCTCTTCCCATCTTTAGACGGTTATGAGTACTGGGCGGGATCGTGTGCTGACGCCGACCCGGAAGGAGTCGACTCCAACGGTACGGCCTACCACTTGAATGGAGTGAGAAGCCCGGCTGTGGCTGTAGCGCCAGGTTCGTCTGGTTCAGGGAACGTGGATCTAGCTCTTCTCTCGATACAAGTTCAGAACTCCAACGGAACCCCTGTCTCAGGCGCCTCAATTGTCACTTCGCACGCGCCAGATGCAAGATGCTCTACCGGCGAGTCCTACACGATCGGCTCAACACGCTCTGACGGCACGATCGAGATCGCCATACCATTTGGCACTTGGAGCCTCGGCATACTCGGCCGAAGCGTGGTTGGCGGGCCGGCCTCGACCTATCTATCACCGAGCAGTACTGGCAACTCGATCACATTGGTGTTGTCATGAAACGCCTACAACTCTTCAAGAAGCGATGTGTTGGTAAAGACGAGAGCGGCGTGACCCTGATTGAAGCGAGCATCACAACTGCTCTCATGATGGTTGTATTAACGACCATCTATGGCTCATTCTCCTCTACTCAACATGCTTTGGAGAACACAGGGAGTCGGCTCCGTAACCTCGATGAAGCTCGGGTCTTGATAGCTGCAACGACAAAAGATGTAAGAACTGCAGTCCGACTCCAGTCCGGTACATCGCCGTTTCTCGTTGCGGACGCAAGAACTGTGAATTTCTATGCCAACCTCGACACAACGAGTGCTCCTAAGAAAGTTCTGATTTATGTTGATAGCACCTCGGAGCTAATTGAGAAGGTTTGGTCGGCGGATGTCGGCTCATCAGCTCCTAACTACACATTCACCGGTTCGCCCAAAATCCGCTTCGTGGGGCGCTATGTTGCTAATACTGTCGCTGAACCGATATTTACTTTCTATGACTCTGCGGGCGTCGCCTTGGGGACTACCCCACTGAATGCAAGCAACTTGCTCTCCATCAGATCCGTTAAAGTGACTCTCTCGGTCAAGAAAGCTACAACTGGAACGCTTAATCCAGTAACAATGACCAACCAAGTACGTCTACCTAATCTCGATTACGACGCGGTGGCAGGGTAATGAAACGCTTGCGCTCCAAAGCCAACGGTAACGAAGAGCACGGTTTTGCTCTGATCACGGTGCTTGTTAGCACCTTGGCTTTGACGCTCTTAGCGACTGCGATGATTGCCTATGGAACCGGTAGTCAAAATACGTCGCGCCACGATCAAGATTGGAATGCTGCGCTCTCGGCGGCTGAGGCCGGTGTTGATGATTACATCTTTAGGCTCAACGAGAATGATCTGTACTGGCATTACAACTCGGCAAATCTCCCGACCGATGGCAACCAAGCATTCGCAAGCTGGGCATCGGTCCCTGGCGCGACCAATCCGGCAGAGTTTCACTACATTCCAAACACGAGCACCATCGGCACGGACGGGCGGCTACGGCTTACCTCCACAGGCCGTGTCAATGGAATAACAAGAAGCATCTCGGTATCTCTACGGCACCGGAGCTTTCTTGATTACCTCTACTTCACCGATTATGAAACGGTGGATCCTGCGCTTTATACAGGGACTCCTTTTACCGCGGCTCAGGCACAGACCTACTGTGCAAAGTATTACTACGGTGGTGTCGGGAGCCAGCGAGATGTCTCGGGCCGCACTGATTTCTCTGGTGATAGCGACTCGAACGGTGCCTACTGCAGCGATATTCAGTTCATCACCGCAGACACCCTCAATGGTCCTGTGCACTCCAATGACGCGATCCTTCTATGCGGAAACCCTCAGTTCCGCGGAGATGTGACCACATCGTGGACCGGGTCTGGCGGCAAGATGTATAGGGACGGTTGCCCAACTAGCCGCCCTGTATTCGCCAATGTGAACGATCCGAAGCACACGGCAAGCCTCACCATGCCTCCGACTAACTCGACACTCAAGACATCGGTCGCGAGCGGAGCAGAGGGCTGTCTCTACACGGGACCTACGCGAATAAAGCTCAACTCCAACGGCACTATGACGGTGACGAGTCCATTTACAAAACAGACGAACAACACCGCTTGCCCCAAAGCTGGAGCAACCGGTGCCCTGCCGGTAGGCGGAGTCATCTACGTTCAGAATGTTCCGTCAACTACTACCGACGCCAACTACACGAGTGGTTGCCCATACACGGTCAATTCTCGAGTTCACCCGCTAGGCATGCCCATTCCAACAGATCTCAACACATACGGCTGCCGCAACGGTGACCTATTCGTTGAAGGGACCCTAAAAGGGCAGTTAACCATTGCAGCTGAGAACAACATCGTCATTACTTGGCACCTCCTATACCAAGGAGGAACCGGCGGATCCGACCTGCTCGGCTTGGTCGCAAACAATTTCGTGGAGATTTACCATCCTGCAAGTTGCACCAGTGGGAACACCAGTTCATGCAGTTTGAATGCGAATTTTCCAAACGAAACAGCACGGAACGCAAAGTTCACAGAGCCGAATATCTACGCTGCCAATCTCTCAGTGAACCACTCAGTGAGAGTGCAACTATGGGATCGAGGATCCTCCCTAGGTACTCTGCATATACGTGGAATCTTGGCCCAGAGATACCGTGGGCCAGTAGGTACAAACTCGAATGGTTCTGTGGCCTCTGGGTATGCGAAGGATTACGTATACGACCAGCGCCTGAAGTACCTAGCGCCTCCCAAATTTCTAGATCCAGTGGCCTCTCAGTGGGAGCAGAGCACGTGGGCCGAGGTTAAAGCTCCAACCGGTCTTCCAAACTAACGGGAACGCTTGCCTTTAAGTTGTTGAGGACTTCTGTATCACTGGGCTTTAAAACTTAGGAGCCTTCTATCTCATTTCGATCAGCCCAGCGTCCAAAAGTGAACATGGCATAGAGAAATCCGCCAGTGAACACGATCGCGGTAACAATGGTCCCTGCGATAAAGATTCCGGTCTGGTCCATTAAGGCGTCTTGCGGTGCGAGAGAAGAAACGTACCGAGGGCAAGAATCGAAGGAACCCAGATGCCGATGAAAATCCCGTTCAACCTGCCGTTCGTATTATCGCCAGCATTGAAATAGATAGTTACGCTGAGCAAGAAACTTGCGAAGGCAGCGAATAGGAGCGTTCCTTTGAGTATTACTTCAGGCTTCATGGCTTGAAAGTAACACTCTGAACAGGAATTACTGACAATTTCCAGTGTGCCAGATGGCGCATTTGAATCTAAACCGAGATCCTCGGTCTCATTGTTTTGAGAAATCCGCTCTGCGAAATTTGGATCGCTTCTCCATAATTTGGTGTCGAAGGGGGGACTTGAACCCCCACGCCCTTACGGGCACTAGCTCCTTAAGCTAGCGCGTCTGCCGATTCCGCCACTCCGACGTGGAGCCGACACTTTAGCGCGAACCCATCACCGATTCCCTAGCCCGGCGTAACCGGAGAAGATGCCACCGAGAGCATCGACGCTGAGAGCCTTCACGTTGCTGCGGGCGATAAAGCGTGATCGATACTGAACCACGGGCTTGACGGCCACCTGTTGAAGAATGGCCCGCTCTGCCTTGGCGTATAGGCCGGCACGCTTCTTAGGGTCGCCGGTGGTTGAGGCTGAGATGACCAATAGGTCCGAGGCCAGCGACTTGATGTGGGCCACGTTCTCGGGTGCATCAGATGCGAATACGGGGAATAGAAATGCCTCGGCACTCGGGTCAAGTGCCACCCACCCGAGGCGGAATAGCTCGGGCTCTCCGTTCGCCAAGAAGTCGTCGTAATCGGATATCGGGTGCGCTCGCGGGGTGGTTTCGATCCCTGCTGCTCGCAGTTGGGCCTGCGCTTCTAGTGCGAGATTTGCCTGCGCTGGCGTATCGTCGTAATCAATGGAGAAAGGCGGCACTCCGCCGGCTGGGAACGCTCTAGCTAATGCTGCCTTCGCTGCAGCGAGGTTGAAGTCGCAGATGTTTCTGCAAGGGTTCTCTCCATGCCCTGCCACAGTCTCAGGCAGAACACCATTAGCCACCCCCACCGTTGGCCCAAAGGTTTTACGGACCAAGGAGACCGAATTAAGAGCACGAAGAATGGCCTCCCGGAAATCGACATTTGCGAATTTAGGATTCTCAAGGTTCAGCGCGTAGTTAGAGACCGCTACATAGGGAGCAGATACCGGCCGAAGCCCACCTTTGAATGTTGTTCCTGCCTCGCGAGTGATCGCTGCAATATCTGCCTTACCCGCCTCAACAGCGCGCCTCGCCTCATCGGCAGACTCGAATTTGGTAATGCGAATCTTTCGAGCTCCGGGACCTCGAAGCCGAGTCATCTCCCAATCGCCCTCTGTAGTGCCTGAGACGCGATAGGGACCGGTGCCGAAAAGCCCTCCCGGTTCGTCCGCATCTGGGGCGACTATCCCTAGCCCGGGGTGGCCGAGCGAAATTGGGAAGGTTGCATCGGGCCTTGAGATGTTAAAAACAATGGTCGTTGCATTCTTCGCCACTATTCCAGCTACTGGACCACCTGCTGCGTGCGCCGCTTCGTAACCAACTACTTCGGATAGGAGTCCGGCGATTGGCGATCGCGTCCCAGGCGCCACCACCCGCTCTAGCGAAGCTTTTACATCAGCGGCGCCGACAAGCGCACCTGCTGAGAACCGTGCACGTTGATCAATATTGAATGTGAAGGATGTCTGCTCCTTGTTTCCGCGCCACGATCGAGCAATGCCTGGAATCACTTCAGAAGTGTTCGGGTCGAGTTGCACGAGAGGGAGGCTTATCAACTCGGCGAGCGATATTGACTCAGGATTTGAAGCGACGGCAGGATCAAGTGTCGTGGTAGCAGAGACAGCGAACCTCAGAAGGCCTAAACGTTTTGGGGTCTGCTTTGACTCCCCTGTGCTGCAACTAAGGGAGGAGAAGAGCGCTGCAGTTACGCAGATAGCGCTAAACGCACGCCTTCTCCATAGCGGGCTCAGAGCACTACCTCTGTAGTTGAGAAATGGCACGCTGATACCTGTACCTCGCTCAAGCCATGCGGGGCCAAATCCGGGGCAATCTCGGAGCATAAGTCCTCGGCCTTCCAGCAACGCGTGCGGAACCGGCACCCGCTTGGAGGGTTGGAGGGGCTTGGAACATCGCCTTCAAGTATGCGTCGCTTACGCAGGCGTTCTTTACGCGGATCAGGGATCGGCACTGCGCTAAGTAATGCCTGCGTATAAGGGTGCTGTGGATTCTCGTAGACATCATTTGCTGGACCCATTTCGACGATCTGCCCTAGATACATTACGGCGACTGTGTCGCAGATGTGTCGCACTACAGATAGGTCATGTGCAATAAAGACATACGCCAAACCTAAGCGCTCTTGAATATCCTCAAGGAGATTCACAACCCCAGCTTGGATACTTACATCAAGCGCTGAGACGGGCTCGTCGAGGATCAATAGCGATGGTTCGAGCGCAAGTGCTCGTGCTATCCCGATTCTCTGTCGCTGCCCTCCAGAAAACTCGTGGGGAAAACGAGTCGCGTGCTCAGGATTTAGGCCAACTAGCTCCATCAAAGACCTGACTCTTGCGTCCCCGCCGTCGCTGTATCTCCCATATATGCGAAGCGGTTCGGCAATTGTCGAGTGAACAGTCATTCGCGGATTTAGTGACGCATAGGGATCTTGGAAGACCATCTGCATTCGCGCCCGCAGTGCTCTAAGTCTGCGTCCGTCAGCCTTCGTGACGTCAACGCCTTCAAACTCAATCGAACCGGAGGTTGCATCGATGAGCCGAGTGAGCATCCTTCCAGTAGTCGATTTTCCACACCCTGACTCCCCGACTATTCCGAGGGTCTCGCCTGGACTCACTGAGAACGAAACACCTGAGACGGCCTGAACCGCTCCTGTTCGACGACGGAGGAACCCGCTACGAATGGGGAACTCTTTAACTAGGTTCTTGACCTCGAGTATCGGAGTTCGGAGAGAGGGGTCGTTCATGTCTTGACACTTAGAAGTTTGACAGCTTCGTCGGGGAAGTGACAGGCAGCCATGTGCGCTGAGCCGAAATCATCGAAACTCGGCTTCTCGTTGATGCAGCGCTCCTGATCGGCCACTGGGCACCGTGGATGAAAAGCACACCCAGACGGAACAAATACCAAACTAGGCGGCTGCCCATGAATGCGGTAGAGCCGAGAGCTGGAGTCAGCGCGTCGGTCAAGCCTTGGAAGAGACTCAAGTAAGCCAGCGGTATACGGGTGTTTGGGCTCGTAGAAAATTTCATCGACGGTACCGATCTCTGCCTGTCGGCCTGCGTACATCACCATCACCCGATCTGCAGTACCAGCAACGACACCGAGGTCATGCGTGATGAGCATCACGCAAGTACTTGTTCGATCCTGTATGCGTCGAAAAACATCAAGAACCTGAGCCTGAATTGTTACGTCAAGAGCTGTAGTTGGCTCGTCGGCGATGAGCACAGCTGGATCGTTAGCAAGAGCCATGGCGATCATGGCGCGTTGGCGCATTCCGCCGGAGTATTCATGAGGGTATTGCCCAGCGCGCTCGCCAGGGTCAGGAATCCCCACAACCTCGAGCAGTTCAATCACTCGGCCCTTACGCTCAGACTCCGATGCCCCGTTCTGATGCACCTTGAGAGCCTCGAGTATCTGAGCCCCAACAGTAATTACAGGGTTCAGAGCAGCCAAGGCATCTTGAAAAATTACTGAGATTTCGGCTCCGCGAATACTTCGCATCGATTTCTCAGATTTGCCTAGGAGCTCCTCACCTCGAAATTTAATGCTCCCCTCAACCACTGCATACTTCGGAAGCAACCCCATTATCGCCATTGCAGAGACGCTCTTGCCCGAACCGCTCTCACCAACAATCCCGAGAGTCTCGCCCTCAAAAAGGTCGTAGGTAACACCATCAACGGCTCGCACGAGACCATCAGACGAAGGGAACGAAACGTGAAGATCGATTACCTCGAGAACCGGCTTCGATGTCATCCGTTGCTCCCGTAAGGATCTAATGCATCACGGAGGCCATCGCCTAGAAAATTAACTGCGAGAACAGTTATGAGAATCATCAACCCTGGGAAATATATGAGGTAAGCCTGAGGAGTTCCTACATACCCACGAGCACTACTGAGAAGGTTCCCCCAAGAAGTAGCCGGTAACTGCACCCCGAAACCAAGATAAGACAGCGCGGACTCAGTGAGAATTGCACCTGCAACTCCAAGAGTCGCCCCAACCAATATCGGACCTAGACAGTTAGGGATGATGTGGCGAAATACAACGCGCATCGGGCTGGCCCCAATCGATCGTGCGGCCTCAACGAACTCCCGCTCTCTTAACGCGAGAACTTGACCGCGAACAACACGCGCCTCCCCCATCCAAAAAAGCGCTGCAAGCGAGAGTGCAATAACAACCTGTGTTGATCCAAAACCTTGTATAGCGATCGCCAAAACAACTAATTGCGGAATCACTAAGAACAAGTCAGTGAGGCGCATCAAACCTTGGTCGGCCCACTTACCGAAATAGCCAGAGATCGCCCCTACAACCGTTCCAAGAAGGGTGCTTAAGAATGCAACCGTTAGACCAATCCGGAGCGAGGTGCGCCCCGCATAGAGGATCTCGCTAAGCATGTCTCGACCAAGCTCATCGGTGCCAAGCCAGTGGTGCGCGTTAGGCCCCACGGCTCCGACTGCTAGATCCTGTTGGTTCGCCGGAAATGGTGCGACCAGATTTGCTGCAAAACAAGCAAAAATCAAGAGAATCAATAAAACCAGCGAGAAAACAGCGAGTCTGTGCTTGAGGAAACGAGATCGAAAAAGCTGCCACTGTGAACGGGGTTTTGGGCCGTCTAACGCCCCGATTCCAAGCTCGGCCCCGATTGGCATCGAGGGGCTTCCACCCACGAGCCCCAGGCCTTCTAGTGGCTGCGCTCCTTCGCGTGAATCTGTACTCATGCGACACGCACTCTAGGGTCAAGCCAGCCGTACGCGAGATCAGCTATCAGGTTAAATAGAAGCACGAAGAAAGCGGCAACCACGGTCCAGGAGGTGAGGACCGCAGCATCTCCATTAGTAATTGCCTGGACGAAGATTCGGCCCATCCCTGGTATCGAGAAAATCTGCTCGGTAATTACCAATCCTCCGAACAACAATCCGATATCAAGTGCCATCACGGTGACGACTGGAATGAGTGCGTTACGAAGAGCGTGCCTCATAATTACCTGACGCCTAGGCACCCCTTTAGCGCGAGCTGTTCTTATGTAGTCCGAGTTCAACGTGTCGAGCATTGATGCACGTTGATAACGGCTCCAACCAGCGATATTTTGAACAGTTAGTACGAGTACAGGCAAGAACAAATGCTGTAGGTAATCAATATTGAAGCCTGATCCTCCGGTGCTATGGAGGCCTACGAAATAGAAAATCGGCTGCGAAAGATTTAGCCATGCCATCAGTTGAAAAACAAAGAACTGAATAGCAATAAATGCAAACCAAAAGGGAGGAATAGATATTCCGATAAACGAAATGGTTGTAAATATGTAATCCCCAGCCGAGTACTGCCTCACTGCGCTGTACACGCCGATTGCAATAGCGGCGATAATCGAGAGGATTACTGCCCAGAGCATGAGCTGCATCGTGTATCCAAGCCCGCTGGCCAGCATTGTCGATACCGGCTGCCTAGTTACCTCGCTAGTGCCCATATCGCCACGGGCGAAATTCCCTACCCATTTCGCATACTGAACTGCCACAGGTTTATCAAGGCCTAGGCGCTCTCTCTCTCGCTCGCGAACTTGCTTGTCCCTTACTTGAGCCAAGCGAGCAGTCGGATCAAAAGCAATCCGAGTTCCGACGAACGCAACAATAGATGCGAGCAATAAGACGACTATTGAGTAGATAATCCGCCTACTAAGAAACTGAATCACAGGGGCCTCGCTGCAGTAACCATTTGCCAGAAATGGCCCGCCTCAAGAGAGGCGGGCCAATCCAGTCGAGCATGATTCAATACTCTCAGCCCTTCAGGGTCCAGAGATTCATATTCCAGAATGCACCCATCGTGGCGTTATCCGCTACCGGCCCTCGGATCGAATTACGGAAAATAAGTGTATTGGGCAATGGATCCAGCGGAATGGAGGTGGCACTCAGACCAGTAAGAAGGTCCGCTTGCTTCGAGTCACTAATCCGCTGAACTGTATCGGTCTCAATATCAACCTTCGCTAGGAGCTCATCTAGCCCTGCAACATTCGTGCGAGTCCAGTTATTACCAGACCCGCCATTGGCCTCCGTGGGAATATTGACCGAGCAGAAGATTGCACAGTTGCCCGGCTCCGGACCGGTCGCGACCTGAGCATATAGCGTCATCTCGAAGTCGCCTGATGGCCCGGTCTTGCCAAATAGCACGCCTGCGTCTTGTGTCTTGATCTTCATCTCAAAACCAGCAGTCTTGAAGGCTGCTTGGAGAATTTGCGCAGTCAACTCTCTGCGCTTGTTTCCTACTGTTGTCTTGAGCGAGAAGGAGAGCTTGGTTCCGTCCTTGGCCCAGTAACCATCGCTGCCTTTTGCATAGCCCTGAGAAGACATCAACTCCGCGACCTTTGCTAGGTCCAAGGTGTAACCGCTAAAACCAGCCGGATCTGCGTAAGCCGCGACGATCGGTGGATTGAAAGACTGCCATGCCTTATTGACGCCAAGCGGACCAAAGAGACGCTTTACGATTGCATCTCGATCAAGGGAGTACGCAATTGCCTTACGTACGGACTCGTTGTCAAATGGTGGTTTCGAATTATTCAACCAGAGTGCCTCAACTGAGGAGGTGTCCGCTGTGGCTTTGATTGTTGCTCCATCAATGCCACCCTTGACTGCAGGGAACCAATCAGGCTGAGGCTGGGGGTAGAGGAAATCAACCTCTCCTGCTTTGAAAGCTTGAAAGAGCGCAGAGGTATCTGTTATGAAACGGAAGACAACCTTCTTAATAGTTGCCTTGGTTCCCCAGTAATTCTCGTTTGGCACAAGGGAGATCGAGACGCCCTTCTTCCAGCCAGATTTCCCGCCGTCTAGCTTCCACGGACCGCCTGAGAATGTATATCCATCCTTCATAAGGGCGTTACGGTTCTTGCCCTCTAGAAGGTGCGAGGGCATGATCCCATAGCCACTTCCAAAGAGACCTTTCCATCCGGCGAAGCGCTCCTTGTAACTGACCACAACCGTCGTTGGGTCGGGAGTCGCAACAGACTCAATGTTGGCGTAGCCGGTCGTGTCGTAAATGTCGTTTCCGGACATGATCTGGTCGAAGGTGTACTTAAAGTCAGTACTTGTGATTGCGACGCCATCCGACCAAACAGCTGCGGGGTTCAGTTTGTAGGTAATGATCTGCTTATCGCCTGGCGCTACCGTTGCCTCGCCAGCTAGAAGTGGGCTCGGCTCGTAGACGTAAGCCGCAGAACTGCCACTAGATGCATGGCTGAAATACGCCTGCGGAAGCGTCGTTACGAGAGCAGCCCAAGATCCCCAAGAGGTACCTCCGCAAGTAGCGATCCAGTCAAGGCACTCGGGCTCTTGATCGGCACCGACAACGAGCGTGCCGTCGGCTGCGGCAGTGCCGTTGCTCCCATTGCTGCCGCATGCTGCGAGCGACATTGAGAGGAGCGCGAATAGGGCGACTGTAGTAACTACGTATTTACGAAGTTTCATTCTCTAAACCTCCGGAGGGGATTTGGCTATGCCTAACCCTAGGGTCTAGCGAGGGAGAATCAGGTGACCCTTAAACCCAAGAGAATCACAGAGATAAAGAAGATGAGAGCAGCGATCACCGTGAGGCGGTCGAGGTTGCGCTCTACGACGGTGCTCCCAGCCATTGAGCCACCGAGCTGACCCCCACCGAACATGTCAGAGAGGCCGCCACCGCGACCAGCGTGGAGGAGGATCAAAAGGATGAGCGTGAGCGCCATGGCTACACATACAACGAGAATTATTGAGGTAAGCACATTTCTCCCTTAGCGGACGGGGGCGAAACTACCACGCAGAACGCTCCGACCGGCGAGTCCTGCCTGAAAAACACTGCGTACTGCGACTCGGATAACCGATTGCTCTTAGTGCCAGCGATTAACTAGCCGTAATTAGCCAAATCTCACAATTCGGGCAAAATCATCTGGGTCGAGGGAAGCCCCGCCAACAAGCGCTCCATCAATATCAGCGCAGGCCATCAACTCCCCGATGTTTCCAGGCTTTACACTTCCTCCGTACTGAATGCGCAGACTCTGAGCTGCAGCAACCCCTGCGATCTCCTCAACCTGCTTGCGAATGAACGCACACATCGCTTGAGCGTCCTCCGTACTCGCTGTCCTTCCGGTGCCGATAGCCCAGATCGGTTCGTAGGCAACAACGAGGGTTGCAATATTGCCTTTGGAGACCCCGGCCAATCCGGCGACTAGTTGCGCAGCTACCTTGGCCTCTGCTCCACCGGCCTCTCGCTCAGCAAGGGTCTCCCCTACGCAGAGTATTGGCACCATCGCGTATTTAAGTACAGCCTTTACTTTGAGGTTCACTGTCTCATCGGTCTCGCCGAAAATTTCTCTTCGCTCGGAGTGCCCCACGATTACGTACTTGACATTGAGTTTGGCAAGCATCCCTGGGCTTACCTCGCCGGTATACGCGCCGCTGTCTTCGTGAAAACAATTCTGCGCACCAAGGGCCATCGGAATTCGATCGGCATCGAGCATTGTTTGCAGAGACCGAAGATCAGTGAAGGGTGGGCAAATTACAACCTCGACATGTTCGTAGTCTGTCTTGTCAAGTTGATAGGAAAGTTTCTGAGTTACTTGTATCGCTTGATAGTGGTCGTGATTCATCTTCCAGTTACCAGCGATAATCGGCATGCGATCATTTTGTTTGGTGGTCATTCTGAGGGTCTCCCTTTTCGTAGTGCGCTAAGCCCTGGAAGGTCCCCCAACTCAAGAAACTCGAGAGACGCACCGCCGCCCGTGCTCATGTGATCAATCTGATCGTCTAAATGCATCGCTCTAACTGCAGCTGCGCTATCTCCCCCACCAACAACGGTGAATCCTGAGCACTCTGCAACCGCCTCTGCAACAGTGATGGTTCCCCCTGCAAATGGAGCAACCTCGAACACGCCCATCGGACCATTCCACAGGATCGTTCGCGCCTCGGCGATTTGATCAGCAAATAGTGCCGCAGTCTCAGGGCCAATATCTAGGCCCTTCCAACCATCGGGAATCGCATTGGCCTTGACGACGACTGCTTCAGCGTCCTCAGAAATCTCCTTAGCAATCACGATGTCTACGGGAACATCAACGCGCCCCGTTGCAAGGAGATCGTTGCAGGCACCGATGAAATCGACCTCGAGCAGCGAATCGCCTACTGAATAGCCCTTTGCTGCGAGGAAGGTAAACGCCATTGCGCCGCCAACAAGTATGCGATCACATTTGGAAAGTAGGGCCTTAATGATTCCTAGCTTGTCCGATACCTTCGATCCACCGAGTACCGCGATGAACGGCTTGGCGGGCTGACCGAGTAGCCCACCCAAGGTCTCAACCTCGCTGCGTAGAAGAAGGCCAGCCGCCGATGGAAGTAGCAAAGGCGGCCCGACAATTGAACCGTGCGAACGATGAGACGCCCCAAAAGCATCGTTGACATAGAGGTCAAACGGAGCCACAAGATTCGCAACGAAGGATGGACTATTGGCCTCCTCGCCTGCATCAAAACGCAGGTTCTCAAGCATCATCACATTGCCTGGGCTGAGTGAGGAAATCATCGAGTCCGCCTCCGAACCAAATGCTTGTTTGGAGAGTTCGATCTCAGTCCCCATTAGCTCCGAGAGGCGCAGCGCAACGGGGGCAAGCGAGAACTTTGGATCAACTACGCCCTTTGGTCGCCCTAGATGCGCAGCAATGACAACCGCCGCCCCTTGTTCGCGCAGCCAATCGATGGTGGGGATTGCCGAAGTAAGCCGTAGATCATCGGCAACCACGCCATCGGCTATTGGTGCGTTGAGTTCACAGCGTACGAGAACTCTTGCACCCCTAATTGATGGAAGGTCCTCTAGGAGAGGCAATTCGGTTGGCATATATCAACCGATGAAGCGGACCAGGTCAACAAGGCGGTTTGAGTAACCCCACTCGTTGTCGTACCAGCCGAGCACCTTCACAAGATTCCCGTTCGCAGAAGTATCGACCGCTGAGAAAATACAAGAGGATGCATTCCCAACAATGTCGGCGGAGACAAGAGGCTCTTCGCTGTACTGGAGCACTCCACGGAACGCTGGATTAGCAGCGGCAGCCGCAAACGCTGCGTTGATCTCTTCAGGTGATGCGCCTTTGCGGAGCTCAACAGTGAGGTCTGTAATAGAGCCTGTAGGCGTAGGCACGCGAAGAGCCATACCGTCTAGGCGACCCTTCAGTTGCGGGAGCACGAGCCCAATGGCGCGTGCTGCGCCTGTGCTGCTTGGAATGATCGAGAGTGCCGCTGCGCGCATACGTCGAAGATCAGGCTTTCCTGAACGCGAGGTAGCAGCGAGATCCTGGAGTGATTGATCAGAGGTATAGGCATGAACAGTCGTCATGAACCCCTTCTCGATGCCGTACGTGTCGTCGAGCACCTTTGCGAGGGGAGCTAGGCAGTTCGTCGTGCAGGAAGCGTTCGAGATAACTGTGTGCAGCGCAGCGTCGTAGTCGCCGTCGTTCACGCCCATGCAGATTGTTACATCCGCATCGTTAGAGGGAGCCGAGATGATGACTCGTTTGGCCCCACCTGCAAGGTGCCCTGCTGCTCCGTCTCTAGCAGTGAATACTCCTGTTGACTCGATGACGACATCGACACCCTCGTCGCCCCATGGCACATCGGCCGGGTTCTTGGACTCAAGCTTCTTGATGTTGCGTCCATCAATGGAGAACCCATTCGAGGAAACGGCTACATCGTTACCGAGCATTCCGCCGACAGAGTCATGCTTGAGTAAGAAGGCCGCAGTCTCGCTATCACCGAAGGGGTCGTTCACAGCGACGAGCTCAACACCCGCCTCTGCACCGCGAGCGAGAATCGCACGAGTAAAAGAGCGACCGATACGCCCAAAACCATTGATGCCAACCCGTACCGTCATGTGATGCTCCTATAGCCAGTTTGATTGATAGTCATCGCAGT
>WLHA01000299.1 GCA_009702955.1 Actinomycetota bacterium | reverse complement strand
CCGCTCCAGCGATTCCGCCTAGCGCACCGACTACAAGTTGGGGCCCGGGTAGGCGCGCAACGCGTCGCTCCACTACTCCGAGTACGCGATCTGTTGTACGGCCGAGCAGACCTCCGCTTATGTAGCCAATGAGCACACCGAGCATCGCCCCAATTCCCCCGGCAGAGGGAGAGGACGGAACTAGATCGCGAGCAAGCCAATAGCCCGCGGCTGTACCTAGAAGAACCATGAACCCGCGCATTACCTCGACAAACAAAGCCATACCTCCAAGAGCGCTAGCACTCAATTAATGAGTACCTAAAAACCGATCCCTTGGGCATCGGTGTCTTGGAGTCGCTTCTTTAGGGCCAAAGTGCCCAGAAAGCAGGGCCAAAAACAGGAGCTGGTCTTAAGCAGAGACGACCCTAAATAGAGATGACCCAAAGCAGATCAGGCTTTCTTGGCAGCGGCTTTCTTAGCAGGGGCCTTCTTAGCTACAGCCTTGGCCGGGGCCTTCTTCTCTGCAACTTTGGCCACTGTTTTTGCAGCGGCCTTCTTCGCTGGCGCTGCGACCGCTGGAGCCTTCTCGGCAGTCTCCGCTTTGGGGGCCTTGGCGGCAGTCTTAGCTGGAGCCTTCTTAGCCGGAGCCTTCTTAGCCGGAGCTGCAACTTCCTTAGGCTTGCGAACAACAGCACGCTTAGGAGTAGTCGGGTCGATCAAAGGCTTGCGGTCAGGGATCGGCTTAGGGGTTGGAACGCCGCCCGTCTTACCAAGCACCTCGTCGAGCTTCATCTCTGCTGTGTCTTCATCGACATTGAGCGCAAAGGTCAACTCGCTTACAAGTATCTGACGCGCTTTGCCGAGCATGCGCTTCTCGCCTGCGGAGAGGCCTTTATCGCGCTCACGAATTGTGAGGTTCCGAACAACCTCGGCAACCTGGTAGATATCCCCGCTCTTCAACTTCTCTACGTGGTTCTTGAAACGACGGGACCAGTTGGTTGGCATGCGCGCCTCGCGCTTACGCAGAACGGCGAATACCTCCTCAACCTCCTCGTCATTGATCACATCTCGCAGCCCAATCTCAGCTGCGTTATCTGCGGGCACCTTTAGGGTCAACTCGCCATATGCGAGTCGCAGCACGAGGTAGTCGCGCCTGACACCGAGGGGATCGGAGACCTTCTCAAGGCGCTCGATCGTCGCGGCACCGTGATGTGGATAGACAACCTTGTCGCCGACCTCGAAAGGCATGTAACTCCTTAGGGTAAAACCCTGATAACTGGTAGCCGCGGAGGGCGGCGGGGAACCTCCATTGTACAGGGTTTTGAGCTAAACCCGAAATGGAGGCCTATCCCGCTTTGGCAGGCAAGGTGATTAGTCTGTATCCGTGCCCCAACGACGCCTCCTCGACACCACCCAACTATTCGCCTCTTTGCCTCCTGAGGTACTTGAGTCCTTGCGAGGTCAAGCAAAGGTCCAGAACTTCGCAAAGGGCTCCGATCTCTTCACAGAGGGTGATATTGCAGAAGAACTTTTCGTCGTTGTCGAGGGGCGTATCGCAATCGCTACGCAGGCTACCGATGGCCGTGAGACCTTGGTTGCCGTGATGGAGACAGGCGGCCTCTTCGGCGAACTCGGAGCCTTCGATGGAGAGCCGCGCTCTGCTGATGCGCGTGCTCTTGTCGACTCAGAGGTACTCGCTATCCCGTACGAGGCAGTGCGCAGAGAGTTTGAGCAGCGACCGGAAATGCTTTGGCTAATTGTTCGGCTTCTCGCGCAGCGTCTGCGAGCTACGGATGAAGCCCTTGCCGACTCTGTCTTCCTAGACGTACCAGCGCGAACCGCCAAGCGCCTACTCGAACTTGCCGGTGATCGAGATGATTTTCAACTCCCTATGACCCAGGAAGATCTTGCAGGGCTAGTAGGAGCATCACGCGAGCGTGTGAACAAAGCCCTTGCAATGTTTACCCGTCTCGGATGGATAGAGACAGCAGGGCGCGCTAACTACAGAATTCTCGACCGAGAGAGCCTTGCGCAGAGAGCCGAGCAGTAGCGGTTTCTAGAGTCTCTAGAACTCTTGCAAGACGGCCGCTCCAAGACGGGCCAGATCAGTTAGCGAAGAAATGCAAGAACCCTTGACCACGCATCAGCGGAGTCGTCAGCGCGGTGAGCAGGTCGATCGGGGTCGTGCACAAATCCGTGGTCGGCCTCGGGGTAAACAACGACTTCAGATCCAGCAACCGTAGCGAGAGCGGTCCGCAACTCATCGATATCTTCTGCGGGCGTCCACTGATCGACTCCACCAAAAATAGCGAGCACTGGGCAGGCGCTTGAGATGCCCTCCAACGGGTCGGCGAGCGTCTCGCTACGCCAAGCATCTGGTGCATGAATCATTCCGTAGAAGGCAACGGCCCGATCGAATCGCCCTGACGCAGCGGCCTTAAGCGCATACATGCCACCGAAGCAGAAACCAATAACTGCTACTTCACTAACCCCATCGTTTACGACGAGGTAATCGGCTGCTGCCTCAAGGCTCCCTAACTGAATCTCGTCCTTTAGGTCTTTGACCATTCCAAGGCGTGCCGAAGCGTCAAGAGTCTCGAGCTCTAGTGCTGGAGTCTCAGAGAAAGGATTCGGTGAGACGACCGCGAACCCATGGCTAGCAAGGCGACTCGCTAGATCGTTAAATAGCGGGCGTATCCCAAGGATGTCGGGATGTAGAACGACTCCGCCACTCGGCATTCCAAGTGGGCGCGCATGAATAGCGTCGATGGGGCCTGCAGGCCCTTTGAGCAGAATTCGCTCAACCTCAACTTCTTCGGAACCGGTCGCTAGCGCTGACATTCTGCTCCTACTTGTATCTCTCAAGAATCGACGACTCGACGATGCGAGCGATTCCGTCTTTGATTACCCGCGCTCTCACCTCGCCGACGCCATCTACCTCAATGAGTTCATCGAGGCTTGCGCGCATAATGCGCGCGAGGGAACCGAACTGTGCAACAACTTGGTCTGAGACGCTCGCCGGCAACCGTGGAATCTTCGCGAGTAGACGCAGGCCGCGTGGCCTCACGCCCCCCTCCATCTCCTGCTCATCCAAGTAACCAAGGGTGCGCACAACATCCTCAACATCGAGGAGCGACTCGCCCTCTAAGGCGCCGAGCGCTAACAAAATCTCCGATGCATTAGGGGCGGAGGATGATCGATAATCGCTTATTAGCAGGCGATATTCATCGTCGACGCCGGATGTCAACTCCTCTAGTTGAAGCATCACAAGACGCCCGTCAGT
>WLHA01000298.1 GCA_009702955.1 Actinomycetota bacterium | reverse complement strand
TCACGCTCCAATGCGCGAGCCCGGTATAGGCGCAGACGCATCACAAAAGCAGACGCTCTTATGGTGGCACTTGCATGGATCTCGCCAGCAGCTCTCGGTGTTCTAACTATTTACGGTAACGACACGCTTACGTGGAGCGCATCACCGCTCGCGTGGCCACAGGTTGGTTTGATCCCAGTCATTGCTCTCATTCCATTACTTGCCCCCATGGTGCGCAGACCGTGGGACTCAGTCATTGATTCACACTCGAATGAACTGGTTACACCGTGAGCACAGTTGAGTTTCGTTCAGTCACCTTTTCATACCCGGGCGCAGGTCCCGATTCGCCTTCTGCGTTGATCGGGATCGACCTAAAGGTTCTCGAGGGGGAGGTGCTCCTTGTTGTGGGCGACTCGGGGTCTGGCAAGAGCAGTCTCCTCCGGTGTGTCAACGGCCTCGCTCCCCACTCAACTGGCGGAACATTCGGAGGTGCGGTAATCGTTGGCGGGCGATCAACGCGCAACCATTTGCCTCGAGACCTCGCCGACATAGTTGGTTTTGTGCATCAAGACCCTGAGGCGCAGTTTGTTGTCGACCGCGTTGAGCATGACGTTGCCTTTGCTCTAGAAAACCTTGGATTAGATGAGGCTTCGATGCGTCGAAGGGTTGAGGAGGTACTCGATGCACTCGGTATCGCGCACCTTCGCGATAGATCCCCAGCAACGCTCTCGGGTGGTGAGCGTCAGCGCTGCGCTATCGCAGGTGCCCTCGCGTTAGCGCCCTCTGTATTGGTCTTGGACGAACCAACATCGCAACTAGATCCGCAGGGTGCGGATGATGTTCTGGCAGCGCTCTCGCGCCTCAATGCCGACCTCGGGACGACGGTCTTGCTTGCTGAGCACAGACTCGAGCGCGCAGCACCAATCGCAGACCGCGCAATAGTTATGTCTCGTGGAGACATAACAGATGGTCCAGACACAACCGCTGCTGTCATAGGTCGTTACCCCGGTGCACCAAGTGTTACTCGCTTAGGGCGCGCGCTTGGCTGGCCCGAATTGCCATTGACTGTCCGCGATGCACGTGCGACTGCGACGCGCCTTGGCGTAGATCTTAAAGCTCCCCTCGATCAGAGGCACGCGCGCGGCGAGACTCTGCTCTCTGCCAAGGATCTCCGAGTCGACATTGCCAGACGAAGGGTTCTACACGGAGTAAGCATGGAGATTGCTGCCGGAGATGTGATTGCACTCCTAGGGCGAAACGGCTCTGGTAAGACCACGCTTCTTCGTGCGCTTAGCAACCTCGTCTCTGCAACTTCAGGGGAGATCGTAGGAAGCGCAAGCATCGCCTATGTACCGCAGGATCCAGGGACTCTCCTATTCGCGCCGACTGTGCGCGACGAACTTGCCGAGACGCTCCGACTACTCGGCAAGCCCCGCGACGAAGGGGCAATTGATTGCTGGATCGAGTCACTCGGACTGCGAGAGGTTGAGCACCGTCATCCGCGAGGACTCTCTGGTGGCGAGAGGCAGCGCGTTGCGATTGCAGCCGTCGCAATCGGGGGCGCACAGATTCTGCTCCTTGATGAGCCGACACGCGGAATGGATGCCGCATCGCGCGCTGCGCTTGAACTCGCGGTTCGCTCCCATGCCGAGCGTGGCGGTGCTGTCGTGCTTGCTACTCACGATGTTGAGCTCGCAGCTCGATGCGCTACTCGGGTGACAGTTCTGGGCGACGGCGAGATTGTCGCCGAGGGAGATGCGCGCCAAGTCCTATCCGGCTCGCTATTTGCTCCTCAGGTACTTAGGGTCTTGCCGCCATTTCTCACTGTTGAGGAGGTAGAGATGGTGATCGCAGAGTGAGCACGGCGTGAGCACGGCACCCACCTCCGAGATCAAGGACCGTAGTTTTGGATTGAGCTCTGCACGCCCACGATTCGTGTACCTATTAATAACAATTCTCGGAGTAGGCGCATTTCTCTACCCATTCTGGTTACCCCAAGATGCGCTCCCGAACTCAGCACACGCTGGAGATGCGCCACTGCTAGCAGCGCTTGTTGGAGTAATTGTCCTAGCAGCTTTGGCATTAGAGATTCGCCGAGGGACCATGAATGGGGCGACTGTCGCAATTCTTGGGGTACTCGCAGCAACCTCAGGTCTGCTCCGTCTGCTTGATTTACCTGGGGGAGGGAGCGGAATCTTCTTTCTTATTATCCTCGCGGGCGCTGCATTTGGTCCACGTTTTGGAATGCTCCTCGGTCTTGCGTCGATGTCTGTTAGCGCTTTGGTAACGGGAGGAATCGGTCCGTGGCTTCCGTTCCAGATGCTCGCTCTCGGATGGATGGGAGCAGGTGCAGGATTTTTGGGGATCATTACGCAGCGCATGGACAAGCGCGTCGAGGTAATTATCCTCGCTGGCTATGGATGGATATGGGGTTTCCTATACGGAGCCATTCTCAATCTCTGGTTCTGGCCATTCGCCAGAGATGGTGGCGCTCTCTCATGGGAGCCCGGGCTCTCATTCGTGGAGACCCTGCATAGATATTGGGCGTTCTATGTGGGCACATCACTCGCATGGGACGCTGCAGGGGCGCTTGCCAATGCTCTCATCATTCTCGTAATTGGGGTTGCCGTTATGCAGACCCTGCGAAGGTTTGCGCATCGCTTAGAGCCTGTGGTCGTGCTGCAATAGTTCCGCTAAGCACCCAATAAGCCCGGGCCAATTACTCGGTTCGAGTCCAAGCTGCGAAGAGTGCTGCGTATGCGTCTCCTCGCGAGACGAGATCGTCATGCGTGCCGATCTCGAGAATTTGACCATCGGCAACTACTGCGACGCGATCACAACGTTGTGCTGTTGAGAGACGGTGCGCAACGACAATTACCGTACGTCCCTGCGTTAATGCTTCAAGGGCACGCTCAACCTCAAGCTCGGTACCTGGATCAAGATTGGATGTTGCCTCATCTAGCACCAATACCGTGGGGTCCGCGAGTGCTGCTCTTGCGAGCGAGACGAGTTGTTTCTCACCGGCCGATAACCGAGATCCGCGCTCACGTACCTCAGTGTCGAGCCCCTCAGGAAATGATTCGAAGTGCTCGCGCAACCCAAGTGCATCGACTGCTGCATCCACCTCGGCATTGCTTGCCTCCGGTGAACCAACGCGTATGTTGTCGCGCACGGTTCCCGCAAACAAGAACCCTTCTTGCGGCACCACTGCGATGCGCTCTCTCAACGACTTGCGCGTTGCATCCCTTAGGGAGACACCGCCAAAACTCACATCCCCATCGATTGGATCGTA
>WLHA01000297.1 GCA_009702955.1 Actinomycetota bacterium | reverse complement strand
GCGTTGTAGCCAGTTATGTCGCGAGCCCCGATCTCGGCGAGAAGTTCGTAGCGCATCTCCATCTCGCGCACACACCACTCGAGTGCATTTGCAGCGCGTTTTGGATTTGCAACTACCTCTGTTAGAAGGTGAGGAAGCCCGTTGTATTGACCGAGCTCTACACGCTTGGGGTCTACAAGAATAAGACGAACCTGATCTGGTGTGGAGCGCAGAAGCAGCGAGGTGATGATGCTGTTTATGCAGGAAGATTTTCCAGAACCGGTTGCACCGGCAATTAGGAGGTGAGGCATTGTTGCAAGATTCAGCATTACGGAGGTACCTGCAATATCGCGCCCGAGGCCTACCTCAAGTGGGTGTGTTGCTTTGGCGGCCTCGTCAGAGGTGAGGATATCTCCAAGAGTAATTAGTTGACGTTGCTTATTTGGAACCTCAACGCCGATGGCTGAGCGCCCTGGAATCGGCGCCAAGATGCGCACATCGGCACTCGCCATTGCATATGCAATGTCGTGGCTGAGCCCCGTGACCTTATTGACTTTGACCCCGGCAGCGAGCTCAAGTTCGTAGCGCGTAACGGTTGGCCCAACAGTCATCCCTACAAGCTGTGCATCGACTCCAAAGTCTCTAAGCGTCTGCTCTAGGACCGCACCAGATGCCTCGATTCCACGTGTATCGAGCTCTTTATGCTGCGATAGACGCAGCAAGTTTACAGGTGGCAACTCCCAGTTGGTATGCGCGGGGACGCTCACATCAAGGCGAAGGTCACCATCTTGCTCATCAGCTGTTGCGTCAGCTTCGACCTCAGGGAGAACCTCTTGAGTAACTACTTGAGGGACTACAGCGACGACCGGCTCAGGTGCATCTACCTGCACCTCGGAATCGACATCTGGAGTAACGACTGTCTCGACAGTTGCGCGGCGCTTACGCGCTGGCTTCTCCTCGGCCTCGGCAGACTCGAGTTCATCGTCGAGGTTTAGGTCATCGGACTCAGCGTCAGAACTGCCGTCGAGCTCTAGGAAACGACTTACAAATCCGGATGCAGACCTCCATGTGACACCAAGAGCCGCACCAACACGAGCGAGAGAGGTACCAGTCGCGACGAGCGCGCCTGTAGCAGCTACTGCGACGAGCACTACTGCAGAGCCAACGGTTCCAAGGAGCGAAGACAGCGGAACAGCAACGAGGGCTCCGATGATCCCTCCTGAGTCACGTAGTGCCGTAGCGGTTGTGTCTAGGACGGGGTTGCCTAGAGAGAGAAGGCCGAGGAGGCCGCCCACTAGTAGCGCCAGGCCGACCCCGATACGCAGCAGATGGACGGAACCCTCCTCAGCAGATTTTGATGATGCCGATTTTGAGGTTGAGGCTTTCTTCTTTGTGCCCGATGTCGATTCGGCGCCGCGATGCCATAGGAGGTCAGCGGCGACTGCGACGCAGAGCGTCGGAACCAAGAACGCTCCGCGACCGGCGAGCAGCGTGATGACCGACTGGCAGGCGGAGCCAAATGGCCCGGCTAAATCTGTGAGTAGAGCGAGCGCTGTTAAGACTCCTACTGAGACGAGTGCAATAGCGACTGCATCGGCGGCATGCCCACCTAGTTGCTCTGTCCAGGCAAGGCGCACTCTGGAGTGGGGCGAGCGCGCGTAAGTCGTAGAGCGCGTCGAGCGCGTCGAACGGGCTCTGGTGCCCCGGCGACTGCTTTTGGTAGTTGGTCTACGCGTAACCCGGCGGTTTGACTTGCGTGCGGAGGTACGTCTGCGTGCTCTGGATGTCTTTGTGGCTGCCACATTGTTGAGAGTAACAGTAACAACACCAGCAACAATGGAACCTTTAGCCACAATTTTGCCAAATGGCCACATCAGCCCCTTCAGGGACCTCGCCATCTAAGCAGAGAGAGTCAATCGAGGCCGATGATCAGGCCCAAATTTGGGCCGAATTAGGGCGTAATTAGGGCCTCGAGGGTCCTAAACCTCTAGGACCACAGGAATAACGGCTGGTCTGCGCTTTGTGCGGTCGCTAATGAAGCGACCTACGGCACGGCGGGTATGGCGGCGCATTGTCTCAAAATCAGTCGCCCCCTCCCTCGCTGCAGCCTCGAGAGCTACCCGAACCACCTGCTTGGCCTCCTCGAGAAGATCCTCGGCCTCGGTGGCGTGAACCCATCCCCTAGTAATGATCTCGGGCCCTGTCACTATCTCGCCGGTGCGCTTGTCGATTGTGACGATTACCGCCACGAATCCCTCCTCGGCGAGCATGCGTCGGTCACGAAGGACTCCGTGGCTGATGTCGCCCACGATCCCGTCGACGTATACATACCCAGCAGGGACCGCGTCGCGTTCGACTGTGAGCCCCTGCTCATCGAGGGTGACCGCATCTCCGTCCTCGCAGACGATTATGTGATCAGCAGGGATACCCGACTCCTCAGCAAGCACCGCATGATGAACCATGTGTCGATACTCGCCATGCACCGGTACAAACCACTCAGGCGAGGTGAGGTTCAGAACAAACTTCAACTCCTCCTGCGATGCGTGCCCAGAGACATGCACATCGTCATTACCACCGTGCACAACCTCTGCCCCAGCGCGGTAGAGCGAGTCGATGACGCGCGAGACGCTGCTCTCATTCCCGGGGATAGCGTGCGCGGAGATCACAACAACATCGTCTTTACCGATGTGCACCCACTTGTGTTCATGAGCGGCCATAAGAGATAGAGCGGCCATCGGTTCGCCCTGTGAACCAGTACAGATAACGCAGACTTCACCTGGGCTATAGCGCTCTATCTCCTCGACATCAATAATCTTCCCAACAGGCACATCTAGCAGGCCCATCTCACGAGCGAGGGTGATGTTGTTGACCATTGATCGCCCTACAAAGGCAATAGATCGGCCAGCCGCGAGTGCCGCCTCGGCTACCTGCTGAACGCGATGGAGATGCGATGCAAAGGAAGCAACTACCACTCTCTTTCCTTCACGCTCTCTAAAAAGCGCGCGCATGCGCTTTCCGACGATCGACTCTGATGGCGTATACCCAGGGCGCTCTGCGTTCGTAGAGTCTGAGAGCAAGAGCCGTATGCCGCCCTCCCTGCGCGCTATCTCACCGAGAAGGGCAAGATTTGTACGCCGACCATCAACCGGAGTTAGATCCAGTTTGAAGTCGCCGGTGTGGAGAATTGTCCCAGCAGGCGTGTGATAAGCCGCCGCAAATGCGTGTGGCACTGAGTGCGTTACAGGTATGAACTCAACATCGAAGGGCCCGATCTTTCTGCGCTCACCATCAGCAACTGGGATGAG
>WLHA01000296.1 GCA_009702955.1 Actinomycetota bacterium | reverse complement strand
TCGTCTTCGATCGGTCGGCATTGCAACTGTTGCGGCTGCGGGTAACGACGGTAACTCTGGGAGCATGGCGTTCCCTGCGTGCATGACCGGCGTTTACGGCGTAGGGAGTGTTAGCAACTCGAATGTTGTCTCCTCCTTCTCAAATCGCAACTCCATGACGTCATATTTTGCTCCTGGGGAGTCGATTATCTCGTCTGTCCCGGGGGGCGGTTACGCAAGCTCTACCGGTACGTCTATGGCAACTCCGCACGTTGTTGGAGCGTTCGCTCTTCTCCGGGTTGCGTACCCAAACGCCACTCTCAGCGAGACCGCAGCCCGCCTCTCTGCAACAGGTTCCCTTCCAGCTGGCGACTCTTATGGAGAGCCGAGAATCGATATCTGGGCAGCGATTGGTATGGATGCATTCGCTCGCGCGCTTCCGCTATCGCCAGCGTTGTCGTCTCCGGTAAGTGCCTCGACAGTTAGCGCGACGCGCGAGACGGGCGAGCCTCTCCACGCAGGTGTATCTAGTGCCGGGTCACTTTGGTGGGCCTTCACAGCTCCTAGCGCAGGAACACTTGGGTTAGCGACAATCGGATCTGCGATCGACACCGTGTTGGGTGTCTACACCGGCAATGCGGTAGATGCGCTTGCGGAGGTTGCCTCCTCTGACAATATTTCTGGCGGAACCTCGAGTGCCGTCTCATTTACAGCCATCGCAGGGCAGCGGTATCTGATAGCGGTTGCAGGTAAAGGCGCAGCTGCGGGGAGAGTCTCCCTTGCTTTAACTTGGCTCCCGTCCGGCGGGTATCACCCAATATCTCCAGTGCGGGTTCTCGATACACGAGTCTCGGGCGGTGCTCTTGGTCAAGGCGAGACGCGCCCACTTGGATTGCTTAGTACTGCAGGGATTCCTCCAGCTGGAGTAAGTGCAGTTGCTGCAAACGTAACGATCACAGGTGGAACTGCTGCGTCGTTTCTAACAGTCTCGCCACTCGGGGTATCCCGCCCAACCGCTTCAACTCTTAATTGGCTCCCGAATCAGACGCGCTCCAACCTCGCTCAGACAGCGCTTGGAATCTATGGGGCGGTCAGCTTCTTTAACGCTGCAGGCTCTGTTGACCTAGTGGTCGATGTCGTCGGTTGGTACGACGACGGAGGGGTGCAGCGCGCTGGTGGAAGTGAGTTCCACGCGCTTACGCCAAATCGAACACTCGACACACGTAGCGCAGTCGGCTCAGTAGACGCGCCAATCGGCGCAGGCGAGACGCGTTCGCTAACGGTCGCTGGGCATGGTGGCGTTCCTGTCAGCGGAGCAACGGCTGCAGTGATCAACGTCACCGTTACCGACTCCACCGCACCCTCGTTCCTTACTGTTTGGCCATCTGGAGAGGCGCGCCCTGAGGCCTCAAGCCTTAACTGGCCTGAGGCGGCAACGCGCCCAAATTTAGTCATCGCTGCGTTGAGTGCAGATGGCAAGGTTGACTTGTTCAATCTCACCGGAGACGTCGAGGTAGTTGCAGATGTCGTTGGCTGGTACGGGGCGGATCCTGGTGACAGTTTCGTAGCTCAGGCCCCTGTGCGCGTCCTCGATACTCGTGACAGCAACGCACCGATTGGTCAGGGGGAGACTCGCTCTCTCACTATTGGAGGGGTCGCCGGAGTACCAGCGTGGGCGACCGCAGTTGTCTTCAATCTGACCGCCACACGCTCAGATGCCCCCACTTTTATAACTGCTTCACCTGCTGGAGTAGTTCGGCCTCTGGCCTCAAACCTCAACGTATTCACGGGAGAGACGGCCCCCAATCTTGTAGTCGTACCGATCGGGGCAGCAGGTGCTGTCTCGCTCTTTAACAACACCGGCAGCGTTCACGTAATCGTGGACGTAGTTGGCTGGTTCGGCTGATCCTCGCAATCGCTTGTTCAATTTTTGCCTCTATATGGGCTTAATGGTCATAGTTGGCGCGTCGGTCGGGATGGGCAGAGAATAGGGGCATGCCGAGACCAATTGCCCTGACCGAAGCCGAGATAGCAGAAGGAGTTGCGCTCCTCCCTGAGTGGAGTAGAGACGGGCTATTTCTGCGACGCACCATCGAGGCTAAGTCTTTTGCAGATGCGATCTCTCTAATTGTTCGTATTGGGTTTCTTGCAGAGGCAGCCGACCACCACCCAGATATAGATCTGCGCTGGCGCAAAGTAAGCGTCACGCTCACTACTCATGACGCTGGTGGAATCTCGGTACTTGATCTCGATCTCGCGACGTTGATCGACCTTGCCGCTGCGGGCGCTGCATGACCGAGCTGGTTGTCGTTCTACTAATAGCAGTGCTTATTGCTTCGATGATACTTATCGTTGCTTTGGAGCCTGGTCCGTCTCCATCGGATCTTGCGATTGCATATGAACTCGCGTGGGATCGCCTCGATTTCGCAACCATTTGGGCACTCTCCGACCCATCAATGCGCGATGGACGTAATAGACGCGACTTTGTGGCCGATAAGAAAACTGCGTACTCGCATGGCCTGCACCCGACCAATCTTGTTGCTTCCGCGAAGGTCGATGAAGTTGCTGTCTCGGGAGAAGTTGCAGTCGCAATTACTTCATTAACGCTGCTTCAGACTGCGGATGCAGCAAGCGCATCGGGCTCTCAGATATACAACGAAGTTCGCATGGCCCGCCGCATGGGCAAGTGGGAAGTCTCTGGTTATCTCCTACACTCGCCGCAGGCTTAAAGCTGAGTAATTTCTCCGCTAACCTCGGAGTGTGCCGATTCCAGCGCTTCTCTTAACCGGCGGTGCGAGCCGCCGTATGGGTAGCCCTAAGGCCTTGATCGAGATCGATGGACGAACAATGGCCCAGAATGCTGCAGAACTACTGAGGCGCTTCTGCTCCCGGGTGATCGAGGTTGGGCCCGGTTATACCGACCTTGATCATGTCCTCGAGGATCAGCCAGGCGCAGGGCCGCTTGCTGCGTTTATTGCTGGTAGCGCAGTGCTCGATGAAGGGACTCCTCTCATTCTGATGGCCTGCGATATGCCGGAGGTCGGTGATGGGCTCATTGAAGCGCTTGTGAATCACCAGAGTGAGCAATCGGTTGTCCCGTTTGCAGATGGTCGACTCCAGACTCTCTGTGCGCGATATAGCGCTCAAGCACGGGGCCTAGCTCCGTCGGTCTGGGAGAGTGGAGGTAGGTCCCTGCGCTCACTGCTGGATAAGTGCGATGTTGAGATCCTTAACGAAGCAGATTGGGAGCCATTCTCTGAGCGGTTCGCTTTTAATGATCTCGACACGCCCGAGGAGCTACTCGCGTACCGAGACCGAAGG
>WLHA01000295.1 GCA_009702955.1 Actinomycetota bacterium | reverse complement strand
CTAGCCACGGAATAACGCCTTCGTAGCCTGAGCGGTACTCACGTTTACGCCCGTAGCGATTCTTGTATTTCACAAGCACCTGGGAATCGCCAGATCCGTACAGAACAATCTTTCGCTTTGCAGCGCTCAGTTTCTTCCACGGCGTATCAACCGAGAATGAGTGTTCTTCGCCTACCGCAATAAGAAGTCTCGTAAAAAACTCGCCTCTAAAACCAGACCAGGGAGCGATTGCCCCTTCCTGAATCGAGAGGTCCTCATCTCGAATAACGAGTTCGGGGTCCACTTCGTAGCGAGTCCCGAGACCGTCGCATTTCTCACACGCTCCATAAGGCGAATTAAACGAGAAATTGCGCGGGGCTAACTCATCGAACGAAACGCCGCAGTAGTTGCATGCAAGGTGCTCCGAGAACGTTAAAGCCTCAGAGGCCTCTTCGCCCTCCGCCGGAACAATCTCGATCTCTGCTACTCCCTCTGCGAGCCGGAGCGCTGTCTCCAATGAATCTGTTAAACGGCGCTCAATCCCTTCGCGTTTCACAAGGCGATCTACAACGACCTCGATCGTGTGCTGCTCGTAGCGCGCGAGGCGTTCCTTTGATCGGTCGGCTAATTCAATAACCTCACCATCAATGCGCGCACGGGTAAATCCCTGCTGCTCGAGATCAGCGAGAAGCCCTTCGTACTCGCCTTTGCGGCCACGTACCACTGGGGCGAGAACCTGGAAGCGAGTTCCCTCAGGGAGCTCGAGTATCCGATCAACGATCTGCTGCGGCGTCTGGCGAGTAATTACGCGCCCACAATCTGGGCAATGAGGGACACCTACACGAGCAAAAAGTAACCTCAGATAGTCATAGATCTCGGTGATAGTTCCTACGGTGGAGCGTGGATTTCTAGATGAAGATTTTTGATCAATGGAGATCGCTGGCGAGAGCCCCTCGATGAAATCAACATCGGGCTTATCCATCTGGCCGAGGAATTGACGAGCATACGAGGAGAGCGACTCTACGTAGCGACGCTGACCCTCTGCGTAGATCGTGTCAAAGGCAAGCGAAGATTTTCCAGACCCTGATAGCCCTGTGATGACTACAAGTCGGTCACGCGGTAAGTCAATATCGATTCCACGCAGGTTGTGCTCTCGCGCACCTCGTACCGAGATCATGTCGGGTTCACCCTTGGGGGCAGGTTTGATTCGTTCTACTGCAGCCTTCTTGACAGGGGACTTCTTTGCTGAGGGAACCTTTAACGCAGCTTTTGTTGGCTGAGACTTCGTAGGTGCCACCGACTTGCTGGCGGCTGCAGGCTTCTCCTTCGAGGAGGCCGAGACGCGCTTCTTCGGGGCTTCGCCACCAGCTACAGGCTTAGGTTTGCGGGGTGGCTGAGGCACTCCGGAATCGTACCTAGTTCACGAGGCCGGATTGTGATCGCCACGGCATAAGTGGCTGTCATTCCAATTGAAAACTCCGCCGTAGTGACGTTCTAACTATCCTGATGCTCGAATCTCTCGCTTGAGTTCATTTACTTCATCGCGAATCCGTGCTGCTTCCTCGAAACGAAGATCCTTAGCTGCCTGGTGCATCTCCTCTTGAAGCTGCGCGACAAGCCTCCCAAGCTCCTCGGGGGCGACGCCAGCTAGATCAGCGAAGATTGCGGACTTCTTGCGGCCCCTTCTAGAACCGGTACCGCTTCCAGTGTCGTCATCCTCTCCTTCGCGTGCCCTAACCATCTCCATGATGTCGGCCACCTTCTTGATGATTGTCTGTGGATCAATCCCATGCTCAAGGTTGTAGGCCATCTGATGCTGTCGTCGTCTATTGGTCTCAGAGATCGCGTGCTTCATCGAGTCGGTGACTCGATCTGCATACATGATCACTTGACCATCTACGTTGCGTGCTGCTCGTCCAATAATTTGAATGAGACTTGTAGCGGATCGAAGAAATCCTTCTTTGTCGGCGTCGAGGATCGCAACAAGAGAAACCTCTGGGAGGTCTAATCCTTCTCTAAGGAGGTTGATGCCAACAAGCACGTCGAACTCGCCGAGCCGCAAACCTCGAAGAAGCTCAACCCTCTCTAAAGTGTCGATATCACTGTGTAAATAACGCACGCGAATGCCGAGCTCCACTAAGTAATCGGTCAGGTCCTCCGACATCTTCTTTGTGAGAGTAGTAACTAACACGCGGTCTCCGCGCTCGACTCGTCCACGAATTTCATGCACAAGGTCATCGATCTGACCCTTAGTTGGGCGCACAACTACCTCTGGGTCGAGTAGCCCTGTTGGGCGAATGATCTGCTCAACGATCTGATCTGAGCGCTCCACCTCATATTTAGAAGGGGTCGCCGACATGAAGACAATCTGTTTTACCTTCTCCATGAACTCATCGAACTTAAGCGGCCGGTTATCTAATGCTGAAGGCAACCTAAACCCGTGCTCTACGAGAGTCTCTTTACGGGAGCGATCTCCCGCATACTGTCCATGAAGCTGCGGAACGGTTACATGACTCTCATCTAGAACAACTAGGCAATCATCGGGGAAATAATCAAGGAGGGTGTACGGCGGATCACCAGCTGAACGCCCGTCTAGATGCCGCGAGTAATTCTCGATGCCAGAGCAGAAACCCACCTCGCGCATCATCTCGAGATCGAAGGTTGTACGCATGCGGAGCCTCTGCGCTTCAAGGAGTTTCTCGCTGGAGTGGAATGAGCGCAGCTGCTCCTCCAACTCAGCCTCTATACCGACGACCGCCGTCTTCATCTGCTCTTCCTCAGTGGCATAGTGAGAGGCCGGGAAAAGCACCATGGTGTCTATCTCTTCGTAGACCTCGCCAGTTAGCGGATCAACTGTGGAGATGCGCTCAACCTCGTCACCGAAGAGAGATATTCGAATTCCGCGCTCTTCGTAAGCGGGGAAGATCTCGATGGTGTCGCCACGCACACGAAACTTGTTCCGCACAAAAGACATATCGTTGCGCTCGTACTGCATCTCTACAAGACGCCTAAGCAATGCTCGTTGCTCGTACTCCTCGCCGATCTTTATCGTCAGCAATTGGCGCGCGTACATCTCTGGTGAGCCAAGCCCATAGATAGCAGAGACCGAGGCAACGATTACAACATCGCGCCTAGAGAGCAGTGCAGCAGTAGCTGAGTGGCGTAGCCGATCAATCTCAGAGTTGATCGACGAGTCCTTCTCAATGAAGGTGTCAGACGAAGGCAAGTAGGCCTCAGGTTGGTAATAGTCGTAGTACGACACGAAGTACTCGACACGGTTCTTCGGGAAGAACTCCCTAAACTCTGATGCCAACTGCGCAGCGAGACTCT
>WLHA01000294.1 GCA_009702955.1 Actinomycetota bacterium | reverse complement strand
GAGCGTGCGGCGTCCGCTACCGCTCCTGCGCCCTCGGGTGGCACCCCACAGCGCGGCAGACCAACCTCGACATCCACTAGCGCCTCGCGCAGCCCAGCATCAGCCGCGGCGTTAACGGTCTCAATCGAGCCGACAGCGATAGTTATGCGCGCCTTCTCTTGCTCAACAAGTTGCGCCATTGCCGCGAGGCGAACAGGGTCAACAGATTCGTTGGCGAGAAGAAGATCGTGCCCAAGGCCGGCGTAGGCCATGCCAATTACCTCGAGCGGTGTAGCACAGGTAAATCCAAGATGGCCATGAGCGCTCTGCCTTCTAGCTAGCGAGGTTGTCTTGTGGGCCTTTACATGTGGCCTACAGCGCTCTCCGGGTAGCAGGGCAGCCATCGTCGCCAAGTTGGCCTCAAGGGCGCCGGAGTCGAGAATTAGGGCAGGAGTCTGAAGATCGTTCACATTTAGTGTCATGTATGCGCGAGCATGGCACGCATATGCCAATCCCCGCTGAAGAACGCCCACCAATTACCCATGACCTGCATACGGATGAGTTGCCTCCGCTGCCCCAGCGTGATTACTTGATCCCTGTCGAGCGCTGGATCGAGGCCCCCGCGGAGCTGGTGAGCCTTGGTAGTGATTTCGGTGTCTCGTTGGTTGCTTTCAAGCGACGCATTGGGAGGTATCTCCTCTGGAGGGCTGGGCCCGCCGTAGGTGCTGACGCCTGTTACATGGCGCTCGATGCAGATGACAGCTCTCGGAGATTTACTTTCCGTCTCCTCGCCGACTCGAAGGGTTCTGGGGCGGGGCCAGACGGAGTGATCCATGACAGATTCCGAACTTGGAAAGAGTCTCTCCGCGACGATATTTAGAGAGCTATTTAGAGAGCTGTTTAGAGAGCTGTTTAGAGAGCTGTTTAGAGAGATATTAAGAGGGCTAATAAGAAAGATTAAAACTATTTGTTATTAGCGCGGCAGCAAACGGCGAAGAAGTTTTCCTCCGGGGGAGCGAGGTATCTCATCGACCATTCGAATCTCGCGCGGTAACTCTGGGGCAGCGAGGCGAGACTGTGCAAATGCGCGCATGTCCGCGAGGCTCGGTGGGAGTCCTTTGCGCACCGGAACAACGAACGCAACTACGCGCTCGCCCCACTCTGGATCGGGTAGTCCAACGACACAGACATCTCGGATTGCTGGGTGCAGTAACAACACGTGCTCCACTGCGGTTGGCGAGACATTTACGCCGCCACTGATGATCACGTCTTTGCGACGGTCGCCGACTTGGAGTACCCCATCTGGGAGCATGCGCCCTAAATCCCCGGTGCGGAGCGCTCCATCAGGGGTAAAAGCGGCTTTAGTTGCAGGCTCATCTAGTCGGTAACCACTCATTGTTATCTGGCCACGTACAAGTATTTCATCGGTCTTAGGATCGATTGTTACCTCAACACCGATCATCGGGTGGCCGTTATGAACGCAGCCTCCACCCGTCTCGGTGAGCCCATAGGTAGTAGTTACATGTGCACCGCTAGCGCGAGCACGCGCTAGGAGTCCGGGCGGTGCAGGGGCTCCGCCTAAGAGGATGTGATGGAACTGATCAACGGGAGCACCAGCGTCGAGGAGTCGTGCGAGTGTTGTCGGCACAAGCGAGACAAGTGTGGCGCCTTGCTGAGGGGCTCTTGCTACGGCTGCTGTATCGAATCGGTCGTGCACAATTAGTGGAGAGCCAGTATGAAAGCTTCGAGCGAGTATTGCCAAGCCGGCGACACCGGTGAGGGGCACACAAGCGAGCCAAGTGTCGTCAATTGGGTCGATGCCTAGAGCAGCATGTACTGCAAACGCGCTTGCCTCCAGAGCATTCTCATCGAGCATGACCCAGCGAGGTTCCGAGGTAGTTCCACTCGTAGCAACTATCGCTGCTACCCCCGCGGCTACAGGCTCGCCCTCACCATCGCGGTCTCGCCACTCTCGTCGGCCATTGGCATCTAGAACCTCGGTGGGGCGCAGTGTCGAGAGCCGCTCCTCTATCCGGAATGCCGGATCGCGCGGATCAATGACTGCAACTGCCTCACCGTCTGCCCATGCCTCTTGGACGGCTATGGCCGCGGCGGCTGGGGGCAGCACGATCGCTAAGAGGGAGGACTCGTTACCTAAATGCATTAACCGGTACGGTAACCCTCCGGCCGGGGTCGTTGGCGACCTGCGGTGGGAATAATCCGCCCCGTAGCGTTGGTGGGGCATCTTTAACATGTTGAGGTAAATCTGTGGCTACAACTCAAGAGTGGATACAGGGGTCACGCCCGCGTACCCTCGGCGCAGCAATTGCGCCCGTGGCGGTCGGAACCGCAGCTGCCTCAACCCTTGGGCCAATTACTTGGTGGCGAGCCCTCGCCGCCTTAGTGGTGGCACTCGCGCTCCAAGTAGGGGTGAACTTCGCAAACGATTACTCAGACGGCGTACGCGGCACGGATGCCGATCGACGCGGGCCGGTGCGCCTAACTGCATCTGGGTTGGCAACGCCTGGAGCGGTGCGCGCTGCTGCAGTAGGGAGCCTTCTCATTGCTGCGATCGTCGGAGCAGTGTTAGCGATCGCAACGTATCCATGGTTGTTGCTTCTCGGCGCTGCGATGCTCCTCGCTGCAGCGCTATATACCGGCGGGCCGCGCCCATATGGTTATGCAGGTTTCGGCGAGCTGATGGTGCTGATCTGTTTTGGATTCGTAGCAACTGTTGGTACTGCATTGGTGCAGCGCAACGGTGTGCCAGCCGCTGCATGGTGGGGGTCTCTGGTAACCGGTCTCCCAGCGTGCGCCGTGCTGCTCGCGAATAACGTGCGTGACATCGCGACAGACACCGTGGTTGGCAAACGGACGCTCGCGGTTCGCATCGGAGACCGCAGCGCTCGCAGGCTCTTCGTAGGCTGTCTATTGGCTTCTTTTATAGCGGTTATTCCGATCGCTATTCTAAATCCTTGGGCCGCGCTGGCGTTCTTAGCGATCCCTCTCGCAGTTGCTCCATCAAAGGCGATGCTTACGCGTACCGACGCTCCCGGCTTGATTGCGGCACTTGTGGGTACCGTACGGCTCGAGCTCGTAGCGGGTTCGCTTCTCGCGCTTGGTCTCGCTATCTCGTAGTCGCGTTAAGAGCGACCTAGTGGAGACGGTGACCGAGAGGGTGGGGGCTACAACGAGAGGTCAGCGATGAACGTCTCTAGAGCCTCGGCTACACCCGCTGGATTCTCTAGTGGGAGTGCATGCCCCCCGGGAATCTGGAGTCGTATGCAGTCCGGAATCTCCTCAAACATCTGCTCCGCGATTTCATCGTATT
>WLHA01000293.1 GCA_009702955.1 Actinomycetota bacterium | reverse complement strand
TCATTTGGGTCCTCCGTGTTGTTATTGAGTAATCGCCTTGCAGAACATTTACTTGCCGGGTCTTGCGGGTCTTGATATTTAGCGTCTTGATATTTAGCGATCTGGTGTTGAGTGTGGAGTCTCAGCACTCCCGTTACTACTGATGCTCCAGCATTTTCAGCGAGAACACTCGGTGTGAGAATTCCCTATCGAGTAACTCAACGCCCAATGGAGCAGAAACGTTCCAGAAATATTTACATTCTCTCTGGACGACGTCTCTAAGCGAGAAAACTTTTGTGGCCAACTCCTCAGTGGATGCTTTCATTTCCCTTTAACCGCGTCGTTTCTAACCACACCTGTCTGCGATTTGCCAGTGAGCATAAGCGTGAGAATCGCCCCGCCATCTTCGGCGTTCTGGGCACTCACTGCTCCGCCGCACTCCTCCGCAACTTGAGCAACTATTGCGAGCCCAAGGCCTGATCCTGGGAGAGCGCGAGCCGAATCAGATCTATAGAAACGCCTAAATACACTTGGGATATCGCTAGGGGTAAACCCAACTCCATGATCTCTCACAGTTATGACTCCACCCGACTCCCGAATCTCAATCGCTGATCCAGCGGGCGAGAATTTGGCAGCATTCTCAAGCAGGTTCCCGACGGCCCGAAGGACCCTTCCTTCGCGGGCCTCCAATAGAAAAGGCTCAGCAACAAGCGAGTACTGGTGATCGCTACGTCGCGATGCACGATCAACTGCTCTCTCAAGTAATTCGGCTAAGTCACATGTGTGTGCGACTTCGGAGTCGTGCTTCTCTGTAACGAGATTGAGTAACTCCTCCGTCAACGCTGTTAGTTCACGCGCCTCTGAGTCCAAATCCTCAACGACACGTGAGCGCGTCTCGGGATCTAGATTTGGGTGTCGTGACAGCGTGTCAATATTCGCGCGCAACGATGTGAGCGGAGTGCGGAGCTCATGCCCAGCATCTTGCCCAAGTTGCTGCTGCTCTCGACGAGATTGGCTAAGTGCCGAGATCATCACTCCAAATGCCACCGCTAAGCGACCAACCTCATCATCGCGTCGCGCTCCAATTGGCGTTGTTAAATCCCCTGTGTGAGCAATCTGCTCAGCGGTTGAGGTCAACACTGCAAGGGGGCGCGTAATGAAAACAGCCGTCAACCAACCGAACACGCCACCTGCGACGATGACGAAAAACCCTATAAGTAGAGACCTAAGGCGCAGAGCATCTAAGGCCCGATCAACCTCGGCGAGGCTCCGAGCGAGCTGCACCGCTCCTCCACCCGGGACCGCAACGGTGAGGACTCGATAAGTCCCTCCATCTGTCGAGACAGTCGAGAACCTTGACTCTCCTCCGGATCGCGCTAATGCCCTATCCACCCGACTCAGAGGGAGAGCTCCACTAGTAATGCTCAGCACGCGCTCCCCCTCGGAGTCGATGCACTGAACGCGCGACCCTGGAAGCTCCGGTATAGGCCCTGCATGGGTCTCAGCGCCTGTATCTCGGATTCCACAGAGCGCAGTAAGAAAGGCTCCGTCTGGATTCTCAAGTCGCTCGCTATACCCGTCGAGGGTGCGGTCAATCTCAAACCTTAAGGCCCGAGCGGTTGTCATGTGTCCGGTAATCGCGACCACCAATACTGCCGTGGCAGCAAAGGCAGCGAATGAAATTGCTAGCCGCGTGCGCAGACTCATTGCTTCCTCTGTTTCATTTCACTGCTGCTCTCGCAGCGTGTAGCCAATGCCCCGTACGGTCTGGACAAGGCGCGTCTCGCCATCGGCCTCAGTTTTGCGCCGAAGATACCCAACATAAACCGCAAGGCTCTTGGAGTCCGGCCCAAAGTCGTAGCCCCAAATGTCCTCATAGATAGTTGTGTGTGAAAGGACAATCCCTGCGTTACGAACCAACAAGGCAAGCAGATCGAACTCAGTTTTTGTTAGTTCCAACTCGCGATCCCCGCGCCATGCACGCCGAGACGATTCTTCTATGAGTATGTCGCCAGCTGTGAGGTTCTCCTCTTCGGACCCGGATTCAGTAGTTGTGCGCCGAAGGAGTGCGCGCATCCGTGCGAGGAGTTCATCTAGAGCAAACGGTTTAGGAAGATAATCGTCAGCGCCCGCATCTAGTCCTGAGACTCGATCGGATACCTCGGTTCGAGCAGTAAGAATAAGGATCGGTGTTCGATTTCCTTGATTACGAAGAGCTCGACAGACGCCAAGCCCGTCAAGGCTCGGCATCATCACATCGAGGATTAGGAGGTCTGGAGCGCTGCGCGCAACCGCCTCAAGTGCAGCCACCCCGTCGTTAACTAACTCAACCTCATAACCCTCTAGACCTATTGCCCTCTCTAGGGCATCCCTGATAGCGCGGTCGTCATCAGCGATAAGGATCCGAGGTGCCATGGGCTTATTCTCGCCTGCTTCGTTGAGAGAAGGGTAAGAACCGAGCACAAAACAAAGAATTCATACCTTTTTCTCACCTTGCCATTTAGAGACTCTTACCTTCGTGGGGCAGAGTCTTCTCATGAGACACAGCGGCTGACAGAGAGTTCAGCCGACTATCAGCCAATCAAAACGGAAGAATCCCATGAACATTCCAGAACGAGAACGACCACAGAGCAGCGAAGTTAATACTCCCTCCGACATCGGGAGCCCTGCCCAGTCACAGGTGGGCACTCCCTATTCTCGAGTACTCAAGCCTTCATACCTGAAACGTTGGAGGCGCTCCTGGAGGCCGCGCGTCTGGGCTGCTGGAGCAGGGGCGCTCGGCATAATCGCTGGAGCAGGGGTAATTGCTATTAGCCAGCCCGCGCAATCCAATGCTGCATCGGGTTCTGTTCCTACCCCCATATATCCGACCGTCACCACCACACCTACCCGCGTCTGGTTGGAGGATCGAGACGACGACGATCGAGACGACGACCGCTGGCAGGACGATCTCTTCAATGATGGCTCGTCGAACCCCACCACTACGACGCAGCAATGGGTTAACACCGCTCCGGTACCAGCCCCGCGCAGCACTCCTAATCTCCCTGCAGTTCGAGCACCACAAGTAACTACTCGCTCTTCATAAGGATGATGTTTCGTGTCTCCGCCTCCGCGTTGCAGTGTGCATAGCGCTTCAAGTTATTTGAGCTCTAACTATCTCTCTGCGCCCAACTCCTTCTTAAGCCCAGGTAACTCATGAGTCACATTTGGTGGTATATCGCTCGAAGTAGTGGCCTTGTTGCATGGACGCTTCTTGTTGCAAGTCTCGTCTTAGGCGCCCTCGCCTCTGGGAGACTCACTGAGAAACGAGGAAGCCTGCGATGGATTCTTGACCTACACCCTTGGGTAT
>WLHA01000292.1 GCA_009702955.1 Actinomycetota bacterium | reverse complement strand
TAAGGGATTATTGCCAATTATGGGCTTGATTTACGCTCTTAGTTGGTGCTGATTTGAGAGTTCTCCGCTTCTTCAGGGCTCCTAGGTAACTCTGCATGTGGTCTTGAAAGCATGCGCACGGCGACGCCGATTCCAGCTACGCCGACCACAACGAGCCCGATGGGTACAGCGCGCCCACCGAACTCCGAAGCGATTAACCACGGCGCGTAGATAGCGAAGGAGACAAGTCCAAAGCCTGCGACTATGGATCGCCTATAAACGGTGCCTAGTGAGATGCAGATAACGGCAATGACCACTCCGACTATCAGGCCGCTAAGTCGCCAAGTCGACGCAAGTGCCCCTCCTGTCAACGCGAGCATCACTGAGCCAGTTGTATGAGCAACCCACCTGTTGACATGCTCACGCTGCCACCCCCACCAGATCAGAGCAGCGCCGAAGACCGCGAAGCCCGATGCAACGACCGCCTCTACCCAAGAGCCCTGTGTCATGGCGATAGCGGTAGGGACGGCTTGAAGCAGAGCAAGTAATCCAACGATTAGAAGGGCCGGACGCTTATCAAGGCCGCCTGCAATGATTAGTAAGGCCGCTACAGCCGCCGCTGCAGGGAATGCAAACATCGGCCATTCGCCACTCCCCGGGTAGGGAGACACCGCTACGAGAATTGCCCCGAGGGTTAGGGCTAGAACTGTAGGAGGAAGCAGGTCTCTGCGCGCACTGAGGATCCAAATCACACCGAGCATCAATAACGCTCCGGCGGCGACTCGACCGTGCGAATCAATTAGTACAGATGCTCCAGTGACCAGGGAAATACACGCAGCGAAGAGTCCGAGTTGCTGGAGCGGCAGGTCTCGTCTTCGATAGAGAAACCAGCCAACAATCGTCAGCACTGCGCCAATAATCAACGCAGTTGCCTCGGGTGAACGGTTAGATACTCCAGCGGCTTGTAGCCCAACCGCTACCGCTAATGCTCCCGCTCCGAGGAATGCAACCACCTGATGTAAGCGCCACCATGCAGGTCCAGTATCAGGGTGCACGAATCTGCTGGCAACGAGCAAGAAGACTGCAACGCATCCTGCGAAGACTGCGCCGGCCTGAGGGGTTAAATCGAAGCGGTTGATCATGAGGCCGATACCGACCGCAGCGAGGAGAGCGCCTCCGTAGGCGAGAGCCTCCGCGACTACAGGTGCTTGGTGGGCGGGCTCGGGCGCCGGGGGAGTCTGAGTTCTTTCGTACCCGATAATCGCTTCAATCTGGGCTTCCTCGACTAGTCCGGCAATCTTCCAGCGCTCTAGCCATGGGGCCACTGCAGCCGCAGTGTCGAGGTGCGCAGACCCGGAGTGTTTAGATCCATTGCGCGTTGAGAAATAGATAATTCCTACGACGATGAGTATCGGCAACGCGAGAGCGATCATCTTCACCTCAATGCCTGAGCAGTGACCATCGAGCAAGCGGTCAACGCGGACGATTAATTAACGATCATGTTGCACTACTTACGCTACATCCGTTTCCTCGCCGCTAGCCTCTCAATATGCGAATGTCACAACTCTTCTTACGAACCCTGCGCGACGACCCTGCTGATGCCGAGATTGATAGCCATAAATTATTGGTGCGAACCGGTGCAATCCGGCGTATCTCCTCAGGTATCTATTCCTGGCTTCCGCTAGGGAACCGCGTTCTGCGCAATGTTGAGCAGATTGTTCGGGAGGAGATGGATGCTGCCGGCGCTCAGGAGGTAATCCTCCCCATAGTGCAGCCGTTAGAGCTCTGGGAGCGCACCGGCCGCGATGTTGCCTATGGCCCTCAGATGTTTAAGTTCAAGGATCGCAGAGAGACTGGGTTCGCTCTCGCTCCAACTGCTGAAGAAGTTGTCACATCAATAGTTGCAAGCGAGTACTCCTCCTACCGCGACCTGCCCGTAAACCTCTACCAGATCAACTGGAAGTATCGCGACGAGCTCCGCCCACGTTTTGGCCTACTTAGGTCGCGAGAGTTTCTAATGAAGGACGCATATTCGTTCCACGTCGATGTAGAGGACCTTCGCAAGACCTACGCCGCAATGTATGAGGCATACGAGCGCATCTTTGCTCGTTGTGGTCTCACCGTTCGGGCCGTTGAGGCACAGGCCGGTGAGATAGGTGGAGACATCAATCACGAGTTCATGGCGGTTGCGCCTGTAGGTGAAGACGACTTTGTCTGGTGCCGATCCTGTGACTATGCGGCGAACGTTGAGGCAGCAGTGCGATCGGCACTTGTGTCCCCTGGGTCTTCTGCGGACGCATCAATAGCTGCTCCCGAGGCTGTGCCCACACCGGGAATGGGGAGCATCTCAGATGTCGCTGCACATCTAGGCGTCCCTGAGAACACGCTTCTTAAGTCGATCGCATTTGATGTAGGTGGAAAACTTGCACTCGCTGTAGTACCTGGCGATCGTGAAGTAAATGAGTTTGCATTTAAACGCGCGGTAGCGCCACTCGCCGCTCGCTTGTATACAGATGAAGACTTTGCTCGTAACCCCGCGATCCCGAAGGGATTCATCGGCCCCGATCACTCGGAGGTATCGATTGTTGTTGCTGATCCGTCTGTGCACGGCGGGCAGGGTTGGGTCATCGGAGCAAACCGCGTTGACGAGCACACGCGCAACGCTGTCCCAATGCGCGATTTTCGAATCGATGTCGTTGCAGACCTTGTCATCGTGGCAAGCGGAGATAGTTGCGCCCGCTGCGGTGGGGAGTTATCAGTAGACCGAGGAATCGAGGTTGGTCACGTATTCCAACTCGGCACTAAGTACTCAACGGCACTTGATGCCACGTATACCGACGATGCTGGCGCCCAGCACCCGATGGTCATGGGCTGTTACGGGGTCGGTGTATCTCGAATTGTTGCTGCCGTTGTTGAGGAGCACTCGGATGAGAACGGGATCACATGGCCCGAGGGGCTAGCGCCATACGACGTTCAACTAATGGTGCTCGCCGGTAAGGGCGACGCCGGGGCCGGAGTAAAGGATGCGGCAGAGAGGCTCTATCGAGATCTTCAGGCTGCAGGCGTATCGGTCCTTTTTGACGATCGCGACGCAAGCCCGGGAGTGAAGTTCGCTGATGCTGACCTTCTAGGGATGCCGGTTCAGATTGTGCTCGGGGCCAAAGGCCTTGCTCGAGGAGTTGCGGAGCGCAAGATTCGCGCCACAGGCGAGCGAGACGAGATCGCCATCGACGAGGTAGTCACGACCCTCTCTGGCCGCTGATACTGCGCTCCTCTCCGCGTCGGATGAGGTTGCTCTATTTGTCGAACAGCAGCCAGACCGGTTTTACTGAGTATTCCTGACTCTGTT
>WLHA01000291.1 GCA_009702955.1 Actinomycetota bacterium | reverse complement strand
GCTGTAGGCCTAACTGGGGTAGTTGCAGTTGCGGCTCCTGCCTCTGCCTCCAGGCAAAGCACCGGTGCGGCAGTGCAGGAGTACATCGATGTAAATGTAACGATGAAGGACAACGTATTTACGCCTAAGCGTGTCACCGTTGATCCAGGCGCAACAATCCATTGGCCTAACGAGGGCTACAACGAGCACAACATCATCCCCGACAAGAAGAAGGCTGAATGGGGAGACAAACTCATCGGTGTCGGTGAAGAGTACGAATACACATTTGCAAAACCTGGGGTCTATGAATACTTCTGCTCAATCCATGGATCCCCTGGGCGCGGAATGTTCGGATCCATCACCGTAAGGAATGCAGACGGAACGGTGCCTAGCTCTAAAAAGAGCAACGCCCCCGACGAAACAGCTACGAGCAGCGGTAAATCTAAGACGATTCGTGTGCCGGCTGATGCGAAGACGATCCAAGGTGGGGTCGATAAGGCAAACCCAGGGGACATGGTCCTTGTATCCCCGGGCGTTTACCACGAAGCAGTTCTTGTGACGACAGACCGAGTTGTTATTCGCGGAGTCGACCGCAACAAGACGATTCTCGATGGTCGGTATGAACTCGAGAACGGCATCAAGATCATCGGCGCCAATGGTGTTGTCGTTGAGAACATGACAGCGCGCCGTTATGAGCGCAACGGGTTTTTCTGGACTGGGGTAAAGGGCTATAGAGGCTCCTATCTCACCTCAACGCGCACTGGTGACTACGGCATCTATGCATTCGACTCTGTTGAAGGGATTCTGGATCACGACTACGGCTCGGGATCGCCTGATGCAGGGTTCTACATAGGGCAGTGCTTCCCGTGTGATTCGATTATCCGAGACTCGATATCTGAGTACAACGGCCTCGGATACTCCGGCACAAATGCGAGCGGCAATCTCGTTATTGCGAACTCAATCTGGCGCTACAACCGCGCAGGAATCGTGCCTAATAGTGGCGACGGAGAAGCTCTTGCTCCTCAGCGCAAGGCCACGGTAATTGGAAACCTTGTCTACTCAAACAACAATGGTGAGACACCAGCGATTGGCGCTGCAAAATTAGCGCAGGGCAATGGAATCCTCATTGCGGGTGGCAGCGACAACCTAGTTACAAAGAATCGAGTATGGGACCACGACGTTGCGGGCATTGTCTCTGTTCTCAACCCAGACAAGACAGTCTTCTTCGCCAATCGCAACCGTGTTATTAATAACATCGTGAGCGAATCGGGCGAGGGGGATCTCGCCACGTTCGGCGGAGAGGGAAACTGCTTCTCAGACAATGTATTTAAGACGAGTAAGCCTTCAAATATAGAGGAAGTCCTGCCCTGTCCAACGGGAGTCGGTATTCCGGCTACGGACGAACTCGATCTACAGAAGTACATCGACGCATCAAAGCCACCTTCGGTTGATTACAAGATTGCTAAGACGCCTAAGCCACCTGTGCTCGCCGGGATGAAGAATCCAAAGGGCGCTAAGGCTGTACCCGCTGTCGGAATCAAGGCAGAGGTAAACAAGTGGAAGAAGGCCAATCTCAAGAGCATCCGTATGCCGAAGGCGATAACAAACATGAAGACGACTAAGACTCCGTAATTAAATTACGAAACCGAGTTGAAGCAGTTATAAAGGGAGGCCCCGGCAAAAGCCGGGGCCTCCCTCTTAATCGAACGTGCGAAACGCAGGATCAAAACGCAGGATCAACTAGTGACCAGCGGTACTGCCATCTGCGAGTACAGCGTGTGGCAAGCAGTGCTGGTCATACTCTGCGATCACAATCTCGCCAGCGTCCTCGCCACATGCAGGGCAGCGCGGATCGCGACGTACCTTGAAGGTGCGGAAAGACTGCTCAAGAGCGTCATATGCAAGGAGTCTTCCGCGTAACGGATCTCCAAGATCTAGGAGCAACTTGATCGCCTCGAGAGCCTGAATCGATCCGATGATCCCTGGCAGAACCCCAAGAACTCCGGCCTCGGCGCAGGAAGGCGCAAGCTCCGGTGGTGGGGGCTCAGGGAGCAAGCATCGGTAGCAGGGCCCAACATAAGGATCAAAGACAGTTACCTGACCCTCAAAACGGAAGATTGATCCGTGAACCACAGGGATTCGCTTGATCAATGCAGCGTCGTTCAAGAGGTAACGAGTTGGGAAGTTGTCAGTACCGTCGACAACCACGTCGTAGCCATCGAGGATGTCTAGAACATTGTCGGCACCAAAGCGCACGTCATAACCAACAACATTGATATCTGGGTTTAGAAGCGTGAGTGTCTTCTTTGCGGAGTCAACCTTGCGGTCGCCCACACGGTCAATGTTGTGAAGAATCTGTCGCTGAAGATTTGAGTTATCTACAACATCCATATCAACAATGCCAAGGGTTCCAACGCCTGCTGCTGCGAGATACATAGCCGCAGGAGATCCGAGCCCACCTGCACCGAGCAACAACACCTTGCTCTCAAGTAAACGCTGCTGCCCTGCCTCGCCTACCTCGGGGAGAAGTAGGTGACGCTTGTAACGATCGCGTTGCTCAGCGCTTAGGGAGACTGGAGTGATCCAGTTGCGGCCTTCGTTCTTCCACTGACCGAATCCGCCCTCCATCGAGACAACATTCGTGTAGCCCATCTCATTGAGGGTTACAGCCGCGAACGCGGAGCGCATGCCTCCAGCGCAATACAGAACTACCGGAGCGTCACGATCGGGGACTCGGCTCTCGACCTGACTCTCAAGGAAGCCGCGCAGGATGTGGACGGCGCCCGGAATAGTGCCGGCGTCGAACTCGTCCTGCTCGCGTACGTCAATAAACGTTGAGGTGCCGAGGCGTGTCTCGGCCTCCGCTGGGCTGATCTCTGTTATGCCGGCCTTGGCGCGGGCTAGGAGCTCTCTGAAGCTCGCCATGAAATACCCCTTGGGGAGAGAGTCTGGGAAGGGTCTGTGTTGAGTGGTGCTGGCTTACGGGGATAAATCCTACCCCAAAGGTCAGGTATTGCCAACCCGTGAGATATTCAGCCCGAATTGGCCCCCCACCTGCCGCATTAACGGTCGCGTTAGAGGAGCGCTACGACGATCCGCGTGTCACGTGTTCCTCAGTCTTCAGGTGTGAGTAAGGCACACAACTGCTCGGTTGCCGTCGTATGTCCTTCGAGACGCCGAGGTCTAGGAATGGTCGGCATGGCCGCGAGGTCGATTCGTGCGTAAGGCGAAATGAGGAGATGGTCCCCGACCCGGACTTTCGTTGCGCCCCACCGCTGCCAGCGGCTCACGTTCGGAGGCGATCCCGACAACGTCACTACGTGTGTACCGTCAGTCAGCATCCAACCAGCAGG
>WLHA01000290.1 GCA_009702955.1 Actinomycetota bacterium | reverse complement strand
GCGTATTGGAGCACTTCGACGCTCGCGTTACGACGCGCGCTCTAGTAGAAGTGCTGCGTGAAGCGCAACAAATATTCTCAAGAGGTTAGGGAATGCAGATTCCGCGCCGCAAGACTCAAGACATAGACATAGATCTGCGCATAGACCAAGATCTAAACCCAGTTCGTCGCCTAACTAGTCATACCGCCGAGACCAACTAGACCTCGCGCCAACTCGATCTCGCCCATGTGGCGCAGCCCATGCTGGTAAAGCCAGCACTCAAGAGCGTCGAGGACCGTGATGCCGACGTCACCCGCGACTCGAGCGCTGTAGGTGCTCGCGACTTGAGGCGGGAAAGGCCGCTCGATCAGCACATTCGTAAAGATTGCGGGATCGACCTGCTCTAACCATGCCTCGGTGCGCCCGAAGACCGTGCGCTGGTACTCGCAGAACTCCTCGTAGTTGCCGATCCGCTGATGAATCATCTCATCCACGGTTCGGTGCTTGCCATGGTCATCGATGGACATCTGAACCCGCTCCTGCCACTCCTCGTTCCAGACCGGAGCGATGCCAGAGATCAGCATGAAGGAGGCGTCCTCCATATTGGTGTAGTGGTATAGCGAAAAGGCAATAGGCAGAACCCCTTCGCGCTCGAAGTGGTTTACGTGATCGATGGTCATCGATGAAGTCGCTTGGTAGTAGAGCCCGTGCATCGTGCGCATTCGACGCTGGAGAGAGTCGAGAACGAGTTCGGTCATGGCAATTGCCTCCTCAAGCAGCGGGTTTCCGCCAATGCTACATTCTGTCAGTCGTCGTGCCAATAGTGCACCCCAAGGCCTGGAGGATCCCTAAAGTGAAATTCGCCATCCCCTTCGCAAACATCGGCCCATTCGCTGGCGCCGAGAAGGCAATCTCCTTCGCGCAGACAGCCGAGGAGTGCGGCTTCGAGTCCCTCTGGACCGTCGAGCATGTCGTTGTACCTGCCGGTTACGAGTCCGAGTATCCATACGCAAAATCCGGAAAGATGCCCGGACGCGACGACGCTCCGATCCCCGACCCACTCATCTGGCTTACCTACATAGCTGCCTGCACTAAAACAATTCGCCTTGCGACAGGGATCCTCATACTCCCCCAGAGAAATCCTGTAGTGCTCGCCAAAGAGGTCGCAACCCTTGATGCTCTCTCGGGTGGGCGCGTTGATCTTGGAGTTGGCGTGGGTTGGCTCGAGGAGGAGTTCGACGCAATAGGAGTGCCCTTCTCGGAGCGCGGAGCTAGAACCGATGAGCACGTTCAGGTCATGCGCTCGCTCTGGGGAAACGACCAGGCATCCTTCGACGGAACATTTACTAACTTCAAAGACTGCATACAGCGGCCACAACCAACAAACGGTTCGGTCCCCATCCACATCGGCGGACACTCAGATATAGCTGCACGTCGAGCAGGTCGCCTCGGGGATGGCTTCTTCCCTGGCAAGGGTAAGCACGAAGAGCTTGCCCACATGTTCGATGTCGCGCGCTCGACTGCGATTGAGCACGGGCGCAACCCCGATGCGATTGAGTTCACAGCCGGGAGCATGGGGATCTTCGGGCCGGACCCAATAGGAGAGCTCCACGCGTTAGAGGACCTTGGCGTCTCTCGAGTCATGGTCCCTGCGCTCCTCTTCTTTGAGGATACAGAGGCAGCCCTCGCACGCTTTAGTGAGGACATAATCGCAAAGGCCTAATTGGCAATTAGCGGGCAACCACCACCGGATAACAAATTGATTTCGGTCAACAAACAACAGGAGTAAATAATGAAGCAATACGGAGAGTACGGCGGCAAGATCGAGCGTCTATTTACCGACTCCGAGCCTTGGTGGCCAACAGCGAAGCACCCAGGAGAGGACGCGCCCAATGTTGTCATCATGCTCTTCGATGACCTCGGCTTCTCGCACTTCGGCTGCTTCGGATCAACCATAGAGACACCCAACATCGATGCGCTCGCAGCGAATGGGCTTCGTTTTACAAACTTCCACGTAACACCTGTTTGCTCCCCAACTCGCGCAGCACTCCTAACCGGTCGCAACCATCACAGCATCGGCATGCGAAGCATCTCAAACTTCAATACTGGGTTCCCGCACATGACTGGTCATGTTTCGAATCACGCTTCAACTGTTGCTGAGGTACTGCGCGACGAGGGCTACACAACCTTCGCTCTCGGTAAATGGCACCTCTGCCCGATGGAGAACTGCTCCGCAGCCGGTCCCTACGAGCAGTGGCCGCTTCAGCGCGGTTTCGATCGCTACTACGGATTCCTCGATGGCGAGACAGACCAGTTCCACCCAGAACTCACTTATGACAACCACATGGTTGAGCCTCCTAAGTCTGTCGACGAGGGATACCACCTCACAGAGGACCTAGTGGATCGTGCAATTGAGTTCATCCATGACGCGAAGTCTGTTCGCCCTGACAAACCTTTCTTTACCTACCTTGCATTCGGTGCAACTCACGCTCCTCATCAGTCACCACCTGAGTACCTCGCGAAATACCGTGGTCGCTTCGATGCTGGTTGGGATGTAATCCGCGAGCAGTGGTTTGCAAATCAGCAAGCGCTTGGGCTGCTTCCGGCGGATACCGAGTTAGCACCGCGCAACCCCGGGGTTGAGGCTTGGGCTGATATGCCCGAGGTGCACCAACGGCTAGCTGCTCGGCTCCAAGAGGCGTACGCGGCATTCCTTGACCACACAGATGTCCAGATCGGCCGTTTTATTGAGTCGCTTAGAGACATTGGGCAGTTGGATAACACAATCGTCATTCTGCTATCCGACAACGGTGCAAGCCAAGAGGGCGGCCCCTTCGGAGTTATGCATGAGATGAAGTTCTTCAACTTCTTGCTCGAGACTCCCGAGGAAGCAATTGGGCGCATCGACGACATCGGTGGTCCACATAGCCACTCGAACTACCCGTGGGGTTGGGCGCAGGCCGGTAACGCTCCGTTCAAGTACTACAAGCAGAACACACATGAGGGTGGCGTGCACGTGCCTCTCATCATGCATTGGCCTGCTCGCATTACAGATAAGGGTGGACTGCGCGATCAGTTCCATCACGTCAATGACATTGCTCCGACAATCTACGAATTGTTGAATGTCACGCCGCCCTCGACATTCCGCGGTCTTGAGCAGATGCCGGTTACTGGCACATCAATGGCATACACATTCGATGCTCCTGAAGCACCAAGCAACAAGAAGATCCAATACTTTGAGATGCATGGTCACCGCGGCCTCTATTCAGACGGATGGAAAGCTGTTACAAAGCACACCCCAGGCGTGTCATTCGATGATGACGACTGGGAGCTGTACCACATTGAAGAGGATCGCTC
>WLHA01000029.1 GCA_009702955.1 Actinomycetota bacterium | reverse complement strand
AGAAGGTCATTCGATGCCCATGCCCAATATCTCGAAGGCGTGATGCCTCGTTGAGAAGGTCACTTAGGGGAGCATTGATGAGGTCTAAATGCTCGCGGTTCAGTGCCATATCAGCAGCCTAGGCGCGTACTAGGAAGATTCAGCATGCGAAATTCCAGACTCGTAATTGAGATGAATTGGCCTCTGCATTAATGCCTTAGTCACTGTTAGGTGGTGAGCTCACTAATTCGGCGTTCGAGGGTGAGAATGACTTCATCGTACGAAGCAATGAAGGACGCAACGCCCTCCGTCTCAAGAGTCTTTGTAACATCGAAGTAAGAAACACCAGCAGCCGCAAGGCGCTCAAAAACTACATAGGCCCCGTCTACATCCTCGAGTATGGAGTCTGCTCTTTGATTGCCTATACCCGATCGGAGTGCCTCGATCGATGCCGGAGCGAGGGTATTGACAGTCTCGGCTCCAATTAGTTCATCGACGTAGAGGGTGGGCGCATAATCAGGGTTCTTAGTTGAGGTGCTGGCCCAGAGAGGCCTCTGGGGCCTTGCTCCCTTGTCCTCGAACTCTCTCCATTCATTAGTTGCTGAGTGCTGAAGAAAGCGGTCGTAGGCAACTTTCGCATTTGCGACAGCAGGCAAACCCCTGAGTGAATCGCCTGGAGCTAGACGCTTGTCAATCTCCGTATCAACCCTGCTCACGAAGAACGATCCCACGGATGCAACCTTCGATGGGTCGCCGCCGGATGCGATAAGTCTCTCGATCCCGTGCTGATGGGCATCTAGCACTGCATCGTAACGATCGAGATCGAAGATGAGAGTCACATTTACGTTTATCCCAGATGCGATTACCTCGGTGATGGCTGGCAGTCCAGCCATGGTCGCCGGGATTTTGATCATGACGTTCGGCGCCCCGATACGTGAGAACAGATCCTTGGCCTGGCTAATCGTGGCCTGGGTATCGTCCGCAATGCGTGGCGATACCTCAACCGACACAAAGCCATCCGCTCCACCTGTTGACTCATAAACGGGGCGCAGTATCGCAGCCGCCTCCGCTATGTCCTGAACGACGAGACCCCAGAAGGCTTCATCCGGCGTTGCACCAGCGTGATGAAGACTAAGCAACTGCTCGTCATAACCTTCGCCTGCGGCCATTGCCTTCTCGAAGATGGTTGGGTTTGAAGTAACTCCACGTATGCCGTCTTGCGTAATCAACGCATCGAGGCCTCCGTTTCGAAGCATGCTGCGTGAAAGGTTGTCGTACCAAGGACTCTGCCCGAATTCGTTGAGGCGCGATATTCCATTTGCCATGTCAGATCCCCTTATTGCTAATCAACGCTTGAGCGCGTTCAACTACTGCCTCTACGGTGAAACCAAAGTGACGCATCGCTACGTCGCCGGGTGCAGAGGTACCAAAAGTATCGATACCGATTGAGTCATGCGCATATCGCGCCCAGCCAAAGGTGCTTGCCGCCTCAACAGAGAGGCAAGGAACGCTTGGTACGAGCACCTCTGCGCGTTCTGCATCTGAAGAGGCTGCGAAGAGGTCCCAAGATGGCATCGACACCACGCGAGCGCTTACTCCAAGCTCCTTGAGTTTGAGCTGTGCATCTACGCAGAGGGTGACCTCGGACCCGGTACCGATCAATATCACGTCAGGCAGTATCACATCAGGCTCGGAACCAGATGCAGCCAATGGCTCTTTAACCAATACATAAGCACCCTTGGCTACTCCCTGTGCAGAGAGAGCATCGGTACCAGGCAACACTGGAAGGTTCTGTCTGGAGAGGATTATCGCAGTTGGGCCATCTCCATTGATGTGGACCCTCCATGCTGCGGCTACCTCGTTTGCATCCGCTGGGCGAATCAGGCATAGGCCAGGCATAGCTCGAAGTGAAGCAAGCTGCTCAATGGGTTGATGAGTCGGACCATCCTCGCCAACAGCAATGGAGTCGTGTGACCATACGAAGGCAACCTTTGATCCCTGCATAGCGGCCGTGCGAACAGCGGGGCGCATGTAATCACTAAAGACGAAGAAGGTCCCACCGAAAGGCAAGAGGCCACCCTCGGCCATTCCGTTCATTACGGAGCCCATTCCGTGTTCACGCACTCCGAAATAGATTTGGCGTCCGCTCTGATTCTCCGCTGTGAACACTTCTGCGTTCTTCAATGCGGTTCCGGTATTCCCAGTGAGATCTGCGCCACCTCCCATCAACCCTGGAACGTCATCAACAAGAGCGTCTAGCACCGCTGCACACGCGACACGAGTCGCAAGCATCGAGCCTTCTTCCCATGTTGGAAGCGACTCCTCCCAACCTGGTAAACCGCTCTGATCTATACACGCATCAAACTCATTAGAGAGTTTCTTGTCCGACGCACGCAGTTCAGACAAGCGATTCATCCAAGCAAGACGCTTCGCTTCTCCGCGCGTTCCAGATATGCGATATTCGCTCAGTACATCGCTAGGTACAGTAAACATCTCATCAGTAGGGAGCCCAATGATTGCTTTTACAATGCCAATTTCATCCTCGCCGAGCGGGTTTCCATGTGCAGCAGCGGTATCAGTAAATTTAGGCGATGGATACCCAATATGACTACGCAGAACAATTAAAGACGGCTTGTCTTCAACTGCGATCGCCTCGTTGATCGCAATCTCCAAGGCGTCTAGATCGTTGGCAATCTCGCCAACCTCTAATACGTGCCAACCGTAGGCAACAAAAGCGCTCTCAACTTCGTGACTGAAAGAAAGATCAGTCGAACCGTCGATAGTGATCATGTTGTCGTCGTAGATCGCTATCAAGTGCCCTAGACCTAGGTGCCCTGCCAACGACGCTGCCTCGTGGCTGACGCCTTCCTGAAGGTCGCCGTCGCCACATATTGTGAAGATGCGGTGATCGCAAAGCTCGGGACCAAAACGCGAACGGTGATTAGCCTCAGCTACTGCGAGCCCAACAGAGTTAGCGAATCCTTGCCCCAATGGACCAGTGGTTACCTCAACGCCTGGCGTGTGGCCTTTCTCAGGGTGCCCAGGGGCATTCGATCCAAGTTGCCGGAAGTTCCGCAAGTCATCAAGTTCAAGACCAAATCCGCATAGGTAAAGCATCGAATAGAGAAGCATCGACGCGTGCCCTGCGCTGAGGACGAAACGATCCCGATCAGGCCAGAGCGTGTCGCCGATGTCGTAATTTAGAATTCGGGTGTAGAGAACATGGGCCAAAGGAGCAAGCGCCATTGGCGTACCCGGGTGGCCTGACTTTGCAGCCTGCACCGCGTCCATTGCGAGGCCGCGAATAACCTCAACTCCGCGCTGCTCCCAAGAGTTGCTATTCACGGATCTATTATCTGGATCAGTGGTGTCTGCGTCATTCGTAGGTGTGGACCCGCTCGTTCCAGAGCTGCTCGCGCTCAACTAAATCCCCGTTCTCGTCCAGTTTGAAGAATTTGTATTAGTTCGGTCAAGCCTCGGGTTCCGCCCCATTAGCCCTGATGACCGATCCTACGCAGACCCACCCGTCTGCCCGAGTATTTACAGCAAGTTCCTTAGTGGGTCACCTCGGGAAGAGCGCAAGGCTTGCAGTAAAACCGTGGAGGTGGTTCTGCCCAGCGATGGGACCTATCTCGCCAGCGCAGGCCATGCCTGCCAGCGCCAATGGTCCAAGAGCTGTCTGAACTGCCTCAGCGTCTTGATTGGGCTTTGAGAAGAAGCGAGAGCCGCGCCCATTACAAGTAAACATCAAGACGCCTCCAGCCTCCTCGCCCTCGAGTAGTACCCCTAAATCCTCCAACGCTGAGGCAGCATCACGAACCTGGAACTGAGCAGTCGTACCAACCTCGACATGCGCTCCAATGGCAATTGCGCCAGAGGCTCTGTCGCCCCCAATAACGGTGCGAATCAAAAAATCTCCTCGGCCGAGAACGTCATTGCTCTCCTCGATCGCCACCCCTAGGTGAACACCGTCTCTAAGCAACTCACGATCGGACTCATCAGCCTCTGCGGCGACCCCACGCAGGCGCTCTAATGCCGTCTTTCCCCCCAAAGATTCGACGAACTGGCCATTTGAAGCTGTGACGGTAAACGGAACCCCAAGCGGCCGACAACCCTGCGACACAACAGTCCTAATTCGTTCTCCCCCAGAGACAGCTATGGCTACTGCTCCGCTCGAGAGTATGTCGTTGTTCAGCACCAAGCGATTTGAACCTGGCCGAGAACCCGATGAGGCGTTGCCACCAGCAATGAGCAACGCTGGGTAGCGAGCCTCAGCGGACCTCAGGGCTAAGTCAACAGGGAAAGTAAATGGGTCTGCCAGAAGCAGAAGCGTGTGTGCATCGTCTGTTTCATCAGACCAGCCCGTTACCTCTAAGCCATCGAGGGTTTCAACTGCGTCGAGCCTCATGGCATGAAGCTGATTGTCTGGCAAAACCGCAGCGAAAATGCTCAAGCCAGGGGAGTTCTCAATCTCGGTCTCTCCACCGATGGCCGAGACGGAAGTTGCTGCAATGACCGCGCGTGGATTCAAGAGACTCTGCAACGCAGAGTGAATATCCTCGATCGCTCCAACGTGGTGAGAGGTGACGAACCAGACGACGAGGTCGGGGCGCTCACCGTTTAGCGTCTCTAGTAGCGCGCCGACAGCTTCTCCAACCGCCTGCGTGGCCAGCGGATGAGAGGAGCAACTTGATGCGAATACTCGCTTTTGATTCATAATTAGTCTTTCGGAACTGGGCCCAATACACGCCGTAGGCGAACAATTCCTCCGAGAGTACGCGGAACGCGACGAAGAATCGAGGTTCTTGACGGACGAAGTTCAATAACGTTCACAGGCACTTCAGCGACAACCATTCCTGCTCGTTCGGCACGAATGATTACCTCTGTATCGAATAGGTCCGCACCGCATTCGCACTCGTCAATTACGCCACGAAGCGCAGCAAGATTGAGAACCTTCATGCCATGGGTGTCCGAGAGTGAAAGCCCAAACTGCCGCTTTAGAATTCCGCTAAATATTGCAGTAGCGAGCCTACGAAGTTTGGAGCGATTGTCGCTCGAGCCTGGAGCCCGCTTCGAGCCGACCACCACAACCGGGCCGAATGGGGTTGAACTCCAATCAAGAACTTCTAGAGCCGAGTCAGCAAAATCAAGATCGAAGTAATCAACATCAAAAATAATCGCCACTTCACCAGCGGAACTCTTGAGACCGGCCCTCAAAGCATCGCCATAATCTGCATAACCAAGCGACTGAACTGAGACCCCAGGGAGTCTGGAGCAGATGCTCTCAGCTATCTGGTTGGTCTCGTCTGTCGATCCATTCTCAACAATCTGAATCTCAAAGGAGACCTTGCGTGAGGTCAGCCCTTCGTGGATCGCCGTAACGGTTGCGTCAAGCATCCCAGACTCGTTGAACGCCGGAAGAACTACCGAGATCACTTGCTGTCCTCTGAATCTGTGTGGGATTGGATTAACGACCGACGGAGATCCCGCCTTCAGGCCGTTAGGCTACCCGGCCGAGGAGAGGAATCCATCTTGACGACTTTGTCAGAAGCATCATCAAAAGAATTACTGAGGCGCCACGGGGTGCCCTTCGCTGAGGAGCGTATTACCTCCTCTCCAGAAGAGGCGATTGCTGCGGCCGAGAGCATTGGCTTCCCCTGCGTTGCGAAATTGAACGGGGACCGAATCGCTCACAAAACCGAACGCGGTTTGGTGAGGCTAAATCTTCAAACGCCCGAGGCAGTGGGGGCCGCAGCGAGGGACCTCTTCAGCGCTGCAACGCCCGAGGACGGAGAAGTTTCGGTTCTTGTAGCACCGATGCTCTCCGGATCGCGCGAGCTCATAGCCGGATTTCTAACTGATGAGCAGTTCGGGAAGGTAGTAATGATCGGATTAGGCGGAGTTCTTGCTGAAGCAATTGGAGACGTGGCCTTTAGACTTCTACCGCTAGGGGCGGGCGATGCTGAATCAATGATTGACGAGCTAAAGACCCAGGCCCTGTTCGAAGAATTCCGTGGCGAGCCTGCGATAAATAAAGAGTCCGTTGTGAATGTGTTAAACGCTCTAAGCAAAGTCGCCCAAGAGGAATCAAATGTTTTGTCTGTTGATCTAAATCCGCTGATAATTGTAAACGGCGAACCAATCGCAGTAGACGCCCTCGTCGAGTTGACCGAAGGAGCATCCAGATGACTCCTCCACGCGAAGGATTCAAGGCTCTATTCGATCCACGTGGGGTTGTAGTAGCCGGGGCCTCTACCCACCCAGGCAAATTTGGGTTTGTAGCGCTGCACAACATTCTGTCGCAGGGATACGCCGGTGAGGTCTACGCAACGAATAGAGATGGAGGATCAATTCTCGGAATTGAGACTGTCCCAAGCATTGATGACTTGCCTTCAGATGCAGTTGTAGACCTCGTATTTGTCTGCACACCCGCATCTGGGAACGAAGACTTACTGAGAGCCTGTTTTCGGCGCGGGATTCGTGCCGCCTTCGTGACTTCAGCTGGATACGGTGAGTCTGGAGAGGATGGCCGAATAGCGGAGCAGCGACTCGTCGCGCTTGCTGACGAACTTGGAATTCTTCTTGCCGGCCCGAATGGCCAAGGCGTTGTATCTACTCCGTCGCGATTGTGCGCACAGATAGTCGCGCCCTATCCGCCGGCTGGCCGCATAGGGGTTGCGAGCCAATCCGGCAACTTTGTGTCTTCATTCCTCAACTATGCGTACCAGACCGGCGTCGGCATCAGCCGAGCTGTCTCTGCAGGTAACGCTGCCGCACTTACGGTCCCAGACCTTCTTGACTTTTACGCAAGCGACGACGAAACCGATGTCTCGCTTGCTTACGTTGAGGGAATTGCTGATGGACGGGCATTCGCAGAGAGAATCCGAGTCGTCGCAGAGCAGAAACCTTTGGTGTTGCTTAAGGGTGGATCAACATCTGGCGGACAACGCGCTGCGGCGTCACATACTGGTGCTCTCGCTACGGACGATCGCATCTTTGATGGGGCAGTGCGGCAAGCTGGTGCGACTCGAGCTGCCAACGTAGAAGAGGCTTTTGAAGCAGCTGCAACGTTTGCAACACAACCACTACCAAAGGGACCTCGTGTTGGAGTCATAACTACGGCTGGAGGCTGGGGTGTAGTAACCGCAGACGCGATCACGCGCTCCTCGCTCGAGTTGGCGATTCTTCCAGATGCTCTACGAGACGCCATTGACCTTTTGTTGCCACCGCGCTGGAGCCGCAATAACCCTATCGATCTTGCGGGCGGGGAGACCAGGGACACAATCCCAGAGATCCTCTCTTTGGTCGCACAGGAGCCCTCGATCGACGCCATTATTTATCTAGGGCTCGGGATCCAGTCGAACCAAGCAACCCTGATGCGAAACGGTTCTTTCTATCCAGATCACGGCATCGAGCGAATAGTCGATTACCACGAACGCCAAGACCGGCGTTTTGCTGAGGCAGCAGCAGAGATATCTCTAGCATTCGGTAAGCCAATACTCACCGCAACCGAATTAGCAATTGCAGATCCAAATAATGCTGGACCTCGGACGGTACGAGAGACCGGGAAACTTTGCTACGCATCTTCTAATAGAGCTGTCAGCGCACTTGAGCATCTTTGGCAACATGCTCGCTGGCGAAAGCAACACGGTTTGATTTGATTACAACGCATCGAAAGCGCCAACGAATCGCTGCCACCGCTCTCGGTGTGGTCGGTGCCACCTTCATCGGAATTTCGGTTTTCTGGAGCCACGAGGAGAGCAGCACGTCTGAAGTCTCCGCATCAAGCAGCACGCCCGTCTTCTCGCCTCGGCGTCTACCTGCGAACATCATCGATACGGCTAGCGCTCTTCGGCTCAAATCGCAGATCGAGTCCGTCTCAGATGGAAGCACATCGTGCTTTGTAGTTGAGGACGCAGGAACTGCAATCGTAGAGTCCAACCCCAAAATTGCTCTGCGACCCGCTAGCGCTATGAAGCTAGTGAGTACCGCTGCAGTCGTTGACTTACTCGGCCCAGGCTACAAATTCACCACAAAGGTGGTTGGCGATTCAGGGTCATCCTCCGACTCGCTCACTCTTATCGGCGCAGGGGATCCAGTTCTCTCGACACCCGCCGGCATAGCGGCAATTGAGGGTGACCCAGAGCGGCGAGGATCTGCTGTTACAGAACTGAGCATATTGGCTGACCGCGTTGTCGCCGCAGGAGTGCGCTCCTTACCCAAGGGAATTGTCGTTGACGACCACGTATTTGACGAGCGCCGATACAACCCCGCGTGGCCAGCGTCGTATCGAACCGATGGAGAGATCGGGCCCATAGGCGCACTCTCCGTTGATTCAGGTTGGAGCAATCCAGGTGCTCGCACATCCACAGGGGAGGACCCGGCGCTTGCTGCTGGCTTATCCCTAGCCAAACTTCTACGTGATCGCGGCGTAAAGGTTGGCGGAGTCTCAAGCGGTAGGGCTGCTGAGGGCGCGGAGACAGTCGCCGACATTGACTCGCCCAGATTGGATGAAATCGTGCAGAGCATCCTCTCTGCGAGCAATAACCACGGGTCTGAGATGCTCGTTAAAGCTGCCTCGGCGAATGCTGGAAACACTGGGAGCACTGCCGATGGAGTAGAGCGAATTAAGAGGCGCTTAGTTCGAAGAGGCGTATCCATCGATGGATTAGTGATGCTTGATGGCTCGGGCTTAGCTAGACAAGACGCTGTTAGTTGCAGAACACTCACGGAAGTCCTCCATCTAGGGGAGAGGCGTAAGACTCAGGTAATCAAGAGCGGCCTTGCGATTGCTGGCGTGAGGGGCACCCTTGCTCCACGCCTCGCCGGTACAGAACTTGTAGGGCACTTGGTCGCTAAGACAGGGACACTTAATGGAGTGTCAGCTCTCGCTGGCCATCTCGATGTACGAAGGCCTCTTCTCTTCGCACTGATCCTTAACGGTTCGTTCTCCGAGCAGCAGGCATATGCGAAGCGTGAGGCGATTGCGAAAGCAATTTCGCGCTTTCCAGATGCCCCAATTTCACTTGACGGGCTCCCGTTGCCTGGAAATCCGTGACCCCGTTTGCCCAGAGCCCCCTTCACAGGACAGACTCGCAACGTGGCCCCTCGTAGCAAACCTCTCCCGCAGCAAGGTCTTGAGTTAAAAGAGCTTGTAGTCGGATACTTTAAGCAGGAGACAACCGATGAGCTCAAAGGGCTTGCTGGTTACGTCGCATTCGGACTCGCAGCATGGCTCTTGATCGGAATCGGAGTGGTCTGCGCTGCCGTTGGATTACTGAGGCTCCTACAAGAAAATATGGCATCAGTCTTCGATGGGAATTGGTCTTGGGT
>WLHA01000289.1 GCA_009702955.1 Actinomycetota bacterium | reverse complement strand
TATGTTGAATTTGAGAGTCCTCAAGCATTACTCGGCGCAGTTGGTCAAGAGCTCGGAGTAAGCGAGTGGCACACGGTGACCCAGGAGCAGATCAATCTGTTCGCTGATGCAACTGGCGATCACCAGTGGATCCACGTTGATGTCGAGAAGGCAAAGGCTGGCCCATTCGGGACACCAATCGCACACGGATATCTCACGATGTCCCTTGCGAGTCTTTTTCTCCCGCAGATTGTTCTTGTGCACGGACTCTCAATGGGCCTCAACTATGGAGTCGACAAGGTTCGCTTTCCATCACCGGTGCCGGTCGGTTCGCGACTTCGCGGTAAAGGCACAATCATCTCGGCGATCGAGGTAACCGGCGGAGTGCAGGCCGTTATCAGAGTGACGATCGAGCGTGAAGGCTCTGAGAAGCCCTGCGCGGTTGTTGACACTGTTAGTCGCTACCTAGTCTGAGTAGCAGGCCCCAGCGTGGCGCGTGAAGTAGTGAGTGTCACCGATGCAATGCGCACGATGCCGTCTAGTCGTGCGTTTACAGATGCGCCGATTGATGACGCCACTCTCTATCGAGTGCTTGATTCAGCACGCTTTGCTCCAAGTGGTGGAAATCGCCAGCCGTGGAGTGTCTTGGTTGTGCGCGACGCCAGCCTGCGAAACCAGATAGCAGAGCTTGCTCAGCAGGGTTGGAATGAATACGCCGCGTATATACGCGATGGTCTCGTGCCATTCGGCGGAGATGAGCATGGGCGCTGGCCAGGGCCACGAGTAGATCTAGATGCCGCCGCAGCAACGCATTCGCCAAACTCTCTAATAGACGGGATCGTAAGCGCCCCGGCTCTATTGATTATTCTCGCTGACCTAACCAAGTTGGCAGTGCTCGATGCGGGCCTAGATCGGCAGAGCATCGTTGGTGGGGGATCTGTCTACCCCTTCGCACACAACATCATGCTTGCCGCACGCTCTGAGGGGCTCGGCGGAGTAATGACAACTTTTCTCTGCAGGCGAGAGGCGCAGGTTCGTTCGCTACTCGGGTTTCCAGAGCACATAGGGATTGCCTCCATGATCGCTCTAGGCGAACCGGTTGAGGCGATTACGCGACTCAAGCGCAGATCAGTCGAGGAGTTCACACAGATCGATCGCTGGGGCGGCGAGCCGTTTACCGTCTGAGGTTGATAGGTGCGCCTCCTAAATGTCTTTAAAAAATGGAGATTCAGCGAGGCGCGTGATGCCTTGGATGGGCTAATTTCACCAAAACAACATCGCCAGACAACATCACCTAACACACAGGAGCACCGATGCCAGCAGTACAGACCGCAGCAGCACTTAAGCCAGTCGTAAACGGGCTCCCAGCGAACTTCATGACCGACGGACCCACCTATGCAAAGGGTGCGACGCTTGGTTTTGAGGGAATGTCTTTCTACGTTGGTGGGCGCGGCGCTGTCCTCGGTGATGTTGATGCTGATGTCGTAACTGCTGCCTTTGTTTACTTCGAGCCAGAGTCGGTGCGCTCCGGATGGGAACTCGCAGGAACTGTTATGTCGCGTGAGCAGGCAGCAGCAGAGTTTGCTGAGTGCTGTGACCAGTGGGGCAGAGATCACCTCTCCGACGGGCCGGACTACGAGCGCGCTGCGGAACTGATCGGCAAGGTCGTCAACGATGCGAGCCCTGCAGGCGCGCCGCTCTTCGCTGCATGGCGCGCGCTTGACGAGCCAGATGACGAGAAGGCACTTGTTATCCACCGCCTAAATGGTCTTCGCGAACTACGCGGAGCGCTCCACGCCAGCGCGATTATCGCCGCTGGTTTTGAGCCACTCGAGGCTGTGATGGTCACGACCCCATATATGGCAGGTATTTTTGGTTGGCCCGAGCCGCACCCGGTTGTTGATGCAGCCGATGCTCGCATGGTGACAGCCGAGGCCGCCACCGACGCAGCCTTTGCGCGTGCTGCTCTCGCGACCCTTAGTGATGCAGAGCAGGCAGAGTTAGTTGCGCTCTCTGCTGAGATTCTCGCTGCTCAGGTCTAAACCGAGTCTGGTTAAAGGCCGCGCTTCTTACTCTTGGAGCGGTAGTTACTCGGCGTTAGCGAAGAGGCGAATACCTAAGCCGAGCATCGCTGCGCCTAGAAAAAGAATGATCGCTGCATCGGCCCACATCGGTACAGGGTTGCCGAAGAGTGTCAGAGGTGCCGCCTGCGGGATGAGGATTCGCCTGCAGAGATCTACGCCATAGGTTGCAGGGTTGAGTCGAGTCAGCACTGCAAGCCAGGTGGGCAGAGATGTGAGTGGGAAGACCGCTCCCGAGAGAAAGATCATGGGCTGCATTACAAGCGCCATGACCATCTGGAAAGACTCCATGCGCTGAATCCGACTTGAGATCACGATGCCCAGGGATGAGAGGGCGAACGCGAGTAGTAGTAATGCGATTATCAATCCGAGCACTCGAGCGACGGTGAGGTGAACGCCAACGAACGGTGCAAAGACGATCAGAAGCAGCCCTTGCGCTACCGAGACGCTTCCACTCCCGATTGCTTTCCCGAGAACAAGCGATCCGCGCGAGACCGGAGCAACAAGCATCTCGCGAAGGAACCCAAACTCGCGGTCCCACACAATCGACATCGCCGAGAATAGTGAGGATGTAATGATCGACATTGCGAGGATGCCAGGGAAAATGTAGACCTGATAAGAGACTCCACCTGCACCCTTATCGCCGACAAGACTCCCGATACCTGCACCCATGACGAGGAGGAAGATGATGGGCTGAGCGATGCTCGAGATGATGCGCGTAGGCATGCGTCGCAGGCGAATTAGTTCGCGGAACCAGATCATGCGGATGGTGCGCACGTTTCGGAGCAGCTTTCCTGCTGGAGGCTTGATGCGCCCTGTCGGTGCAGCTGCGGGGATTGGGTTTGCCAATGCAGTCATCGTTATCTCCTGAAGGCTCGAACCATTGGGTTTGCAGCTAGCCCGCCAGAGCTATCTGCATCCCGAAGAGCACGACCGGTGTATTTGAGGAATACGTCATCAAGGCTCGGGCGGCGCACGTTGATGCTACGAACCCCTACCTCGAGGGTCGAGAAGATGCGCGGCACGAAGGCCTCGCCGTCAACAACTCGAATAACCAATCCATCAGTAGTCTCCTCAACCTCAATACCGAGGCCCGCCTCTAGCTCAGCGCGCGCTGCTGGGTCATCAGCAGTTATGAGAGTGATGATGTCGGCCCCTACCGATGCCTTTAGAGCCGTGGGGGTATCGATTGCAACGATCTTGCCTTGGTCAATGATCCCGATACGGTCGCAGCGCTCTGCTTCATCCATGTAGTGGGTTGTTAAGAACATCGTTACG
>WLHA01000288.1 GCA_009702955.1 Actinomycetota bacterium | reverse complement strand
ATGCAGCGATGGGGCTGCGATTTTGCGCAGGGATATGGCATGACCGAGCTTGGTGGAAACGCCGTGTTCATGGATGGCGATGCACATCGTCGTGGAGTTACCACTGACCCGCACTTACTCACAGCGGCAGGGAAGCCTGGGCCACTCGCTGAGGCTCGAATAGTCGATCATGCAATGGTTGATCTACCGACGGGTGAAGTGGGAGAGATAGTGATCCGCGGAGCGCAGGTCTTCTCTGGATACTGGAACGACCCGGCCTCTACTGCTGAGACGATTATCGACGGTTGGCTACGCACCGGCGACCTTGGATTCATTGACTCCGAGGGATTTATCTCCGTAGTCGATCGCAAGAAAGACATAATCGTTACAGGCGGAGAGAACGTCGCCTCACGAGAAGTCGAGGAAGTACTTCACCGCCACCCTGGCGTTCTTGAGGTTGCGGTTATTGGAGTACCCGATGAGCACTGGGGCGAGGCAGTATGCGCAGCGATTGTTCCCCGCCCGGGGATCGCTGTAACCAGCGAAGAAATAGTGGCGCTCGCTAGGAATTACCTCGCCTCCTACAAGAAACCGCGTCACGTGGTCTTGGTTGAGTCGCTGCCCCGCAATACATCCGGCAAGGTAATGAAGCATGTTCTGCGTGATCAGGTAGCAGAGATTCTCGCGAGTAGATAACGTAAAGGCATGATGAAGCCGGCCACTCTGCATGAGGCTAAATAATGACTGCAACAACCCCAGAGACTTTTAATGCTGACGCGACCATCGCAGAGATTTTCAGCTCAACCGAAGGTCGCAAGGACCCGTACTCGCGCTACAGAGCACTACGTGAGAACACGCCGATACATGGAAACGCCGAGGGCCCGCTTTGGTACCTAAGCAACTTTGAAGACTGCCGCACGGCCCTGCGCGATCCGCGCCTTGGGAAGACCCCGCAAGATGTAGTGCGCCCATCTCTCGACGGAGCACCCGAGTCGTTAAGGGCACAACGCTCAGAGGATGCACCCGCACCCTCAATGCTCTTTCTCAACCCGCCCGACCACACGCGCCTGCGAAGTCTCGTGAGCCGCGAGTTCACTCCCAAGCGCATCGACGATCTGCGCCCGCGAATGGATGCACTCGCTGCTCCGATGCTCGACGGCATGGCAGCAGCCGGCACCGCTGATGTGATGGAGGAACTCGCATGGCGACTCCCCGTCGCAGTAATAGGCGAACTAGTTGGGGTACCAGAGGAAGACCGAGAGGCATTCCGCGGAACCGTGCGAGATTTGGTGGTTCTTCTTGAGGTTGGTGCAACCCCTGAGGAGACGGAGCGCGGTGTCGCTGCAGGGGCACGCCTGCGCATTTACTTCCGTGAACTCATAGCCAAGAAGCGCCTAAACCCGACAGAGGATCTGCTCACCGCATTGATTGCCGTCGAGGAGGAGGGCGACCGCCTAAGCGAAGAAGAGTTGATCACCACAATGATCCTGCTCTTCGCTGCAGGCTTTGAGACCACAACAAATCTCATCGGCAACGGGCTTTGGCTACTCATGCGCAACCCTGAGCAATTTCAACTGCTGCGCGAGAAACCGGATCTGATGGGTGGATTCATCGAGGAGGTCCTCCGCTACGAGTCTCCCGTGCAACTCAACGCGCGCTGGACCTTCGACGAAATTGAGATTGGCGGCTTTACGATCCCAGCAGGTCGCACTGTCGTCACGTTCCTAGGTGGAGCCAACAGAGACCCGCAGCGGTTCCCTAACCCTGAGGTATTCGATATTGCTCGAACCGATAACCAGCCGCTCTCATTCGGTTTCGGAATCCACCACTGCCTCGGCGCGCACCTCGCACGCGCAGAGGGGAAGGCGGTCTTCGAGGCTCTCCTGGATCGCTTCTCGGTAATCGAGCCGACTGAGATTGACCCGCCTTGGCATGGATTTACGCTCCGCGGACTCGAGCGCCTACCGGTGCGGCTTCACTAATACGCAGACGCTCTAAAGACCGTCTCAGCTAAGAACCCTTAAAAAGAAGAGGGCTCGCCGAACATCATGAGGGTCTGGGTATAGGCCGTCAACGTGTTGTTATCGACGTAAACATGCTGCGTACTCGCGGATATATCCCTGAAGCAGCGCCCGATAATGCTCGGCTCGCGGAGCCCGTCTGATCCAGCCCATGTGTACGCAAAACGGCATGCATCTGCAGCGATCCTGGTTCCATATGTTGTGGCTTGGCGCATGCGCTGAGTCTCGACCGGGGTCGGCGCTCCCTCCGCGATTGCTGTGAACTCCGCCTGCTCAAATGCTTCATATGTAAACGCTCTTGCCGACCGCATAGCAGCGTCATGCATCGCAAACTCGTGAAGAAACATCTGCTGCCCGGCGATGGGGTCTCCCCCAAGGCGCTGCTTGGTCTTCGCAACCTCAAGCACCTCATCAAGTGCTCTGCGCCCGACACCTAGAGCGAACCCTGCATGCCCGATAGCAACAAGACCAAACATTCCAATTTGGTACGTAGCCCCGCCACGATGCTGCACCGGCTCAAGAAGAGGAAACGTGAAAGCTTCATCAACGTGTACGGACTCCACTGCATAATCGAAAGAGCCTGTGCCCTTAAGCCCAAGTACATTCCAACCATCGCGCTTTGTTATCTGCTCGGCTGGGATAAAGGCGATACGCATAGCCGGCATACCCGACTCCAGCGCCGCGTCCTCACCGTTCTCCTGCTCGATAAACCCAGCGGCGAACCAATCGGCATGCCCAGTTCCGCTCCCGAAACGATACGAGCCATCTACTAGAAAACCGTTCTCATCGCGCGTGGCCTTACCAACAGGCCCGAACATTCCCCCGTGAATACCGGCGACCCCTGAGGGGAACAGCGCGGCCGTCGGCTCGTCATCGAGGTAGATGCTCGCGAAGCAAGATGTGGATGCATTAGCCATAAGCGACCAACCGATTGACCCATCGGCGTAGGCCAACTCCTCAAAGACCTCGAGCGATGTGCGCGTATCGGCCTCAGAACCCCCGAGGACGGTTGGGACCATGAGCCCAAACAAGCCTGACTCTGAGAATGCCTTCACGAGATCGGCCGTCAAAGTTCGAGCCGCCTCTGTACGCCCTGCCTCTTGTTCGATGAAAGATCGCAGCCCTCGGGCCTGAGCAAGTGGGCCTGATTCCTGCCCTGAGAAGCGATTGTCAGCGGAGGATGTTGTCGTCATGCTGCGAGACTAAGGCGCGGGGATGTACCTTCGCACTAATGAACGACAAATTTTCACCTCGTACCTACCCAGATTTTGCAGGAACAGTCGGGCGAACCTTCGCCGGTTCCAAGGGATCCTGGGCTGATCGCAAGACTCCTCGGGGTGGAGCGCCCAACATT
>WLHA01000287.1 GCA_009702955.1 Actinomycetota bacterium | reverse complement strand
GGTGCCGGAATTGCCCTGCCCATATGCGCAACCGTTTTGATGTCTACTCCATCAACGACAAGAAGTTTTAAGAATGCCTCGCCCAAATACTCAGTTGCACTCGCGACAGGGATCGGCCCGACCCCAGCGATCTCGCAGACTTCTCCATGCTCGGTATGCCCACGCTTAAGCGCATCTATGTCGACACGAATATTGATCACGGCGTGAGGGCGGCGTGTCTTGGTCTTAGTCGCTCCCACGGCTGAATCCGAGACTGCCTTATTAGCCTTCTCACAGAGTGCCATTAGTGCGTCTGCGGCGTAGGCCTCTGGCCTTTCATGTGCGCCACTCTTGCGTGCAGCCTTGAAGATCTCATCCTGTATTGGCTTGAGAGCTGCCATTACGAGCGCACCATTAGCAACCGTCATACGAGCTTTTACATTGAACGAACCATCGAGATCGGTCCACGACTTTAAGTAACGCGATTTATGGACCTGCCTGTGGCGCTCAGCTTCATCCGTCGCAGCCGCAACTACCCGAGATGACGCATCGCGTAGATCGCGAACCGTCGCGTGGCGAGAGAGATTTATGAGTTGAGTCTCAGTATTAGGTGCAACGATTGCTCCCCGTGCTACCTCTACGGCCTGTGTGCCCGATAGGTCCCCTGAGAGCAACGCTGCAGTCGTCACAGGCAAGTGCTGCAGTTGATCGGCCAACAACACCACAGATTGGGCTTCATAGTGGGCACAATCAGTCTCGTTCGAGAGCCACTCAGAAATACTCTTAGCTCCCTCACCCTTCCAAGCATTGGTTCTTTCAACCTGGCCAACTGCCACAGTGCGCAGAGAATCGCCAGCCCTGCGAACTCTCTCGGCGATCTCCACCAATTCGCGAGCGCCCGCAGCATCAACGCAATCAACCTCGAGGGAGGAGATGAAGGTCTGGAGTTCTGTGGTGATGTGATTCAATCGGTCGAACATATGTTCGACTATAAAACAGGGGTGTGACAACTACTAGTTTTCGGGCCGAGAATTTAGGAATCAGCGAAGTATCTAGTCGGGCCGCATGGGTCATGATTGGGGAGCGTTACCCCCCGCCCGATGCCCACCATCCGGAGATGCAGTGTCCAATCAAGTTGAGATAGCGAATAAGGCTTTTCTCCTGCTGACCCTCGTCGCCAATGCGGTCATTGTTATTGCTGTAGTCACTTCTGTATTTGCGCTCTTCGTTGCTCCGGTTCGGCGTCTGCGTGACTCCATGATCGCAGCCATCGGCCCAGAGGCAAGGCGCCTCGCATTTGCAGTTGCGGCTATCTGCACGCTCGGGAGTCTCTACTACTCGGAGTTCGCGCACTTTGTCCCGTGTCGTCTGTGCTGGTATCAGCGCATCTGTATGTATCCACTTGTTGTGATCCTGGGCGTAGGTGCATGGAAGCGCGCACCTTTTACGAGGCTCACAGCTCTACCGTTCATCATCTGTGGGATCGGTGTATCGACTTGGCACTTCCTAGTGGAGCGCTTCCCGACCATTGAGGGAACCTCCTGTGGGACCGAGATCAAATGCTCAGTGCCTTGGTTTACAGAGATGGGTTTTGTCACACTTGCATTCATGTGTCTTAGTGGCATGGCTTTGATCGCTACGCTGCTGTTAGTCGACCGCGCCTATCAGCGCACAACATCTGAGGAGATCGCATGAGCGGTGCAAATAGGGCCAGAGGATCAAGCAAGTGGCTATGGCCATCGCTCATTGGTGGCATCGTCGTAATCGGTGTAGTTGCTATAGCCCTTGGTGGCGGTGGCAAGGACAACACCGGAGGCTCGAATAATGGAGGAGCGAAGGACAAGATTGAGATCGCCAAGGTTGTCGAGGTAAGCGGCACTCCATTGCCAGATTTCGATACGACCCTCAATGACTCGGCGATCGGCAAGAAAGCTCCGACACTCGATGGCGCCGACTTTGATGGCAAAGCGGTAACGGCTGGTGGTGCGAGCGGTAAGCCGCAGATCGTTACCTTCATTGCACACTGGTGCCCACATTGCCAGCGCGAGGTTCCGATCATTGTTGATCTGAAGAACAAAGGCGTTTTGGATGGGGTTGAGTTGACGGGTGTTGTCACGGGTACGAGCGCCGATGCGCCTAACTATCCACCATCAGCGTGGCTCACTACAGAGGAGTGGGATTCGCCGGTGCTTGTTGATACTGCCGACGCAACAGCGGGGCTCGCATACGGCCTCACTGGTTATCCGTTACTTGTCTTCGTGAACCCCGATGGAACTGTTGCAGGGCGCTGGTCTGGCGAGATGCCAGAGTCGAACCTGCAGGCAGTGATCGAGGCATTCAAGGCCGGCAAATCGATTCCGTTCCCCAGTAATTAAGTACTCACGCATTTATTTGTAACTTGGCTGTCACAACCGCGAGGTAAGCTCCAACCATGTCTTTTAAGTACATAGACCTATTCGCTGGCATCGGCGGGTTTCATGCCGCGCTCCACGCAATGGGCGGGGAATGTGTTCGTGCGGTCGAGATCGACGAGCATGCCGCTCGGGTCTATCAGAAAAATTGGAAGATGCCAGCGCTCGGAGACATCAATGACTTTGTAAGTGATACCGACGTAAACATTCCGGAACACGATGTTCTTGTCGCCGGATTTCCGTGTCAACCTTTTTCAAAGTCGGGTGCGCAGCGCGGAATGGAAGAGACTCGTGGAACTCTCTATTGGAGCATTCTGCGAATCATTAAGGCTAGACGACCGTCGCTAGTCATCCTTGAGAATGTTAGGAATTTGGCAGGTCCAAGGCATGCTCACGAGTGGGAAGTAATAATCAGCACATTAAGGGATGAGGGGTACTGCGTGTCGAGCAAGCCTGGGGTTTTCTCCCCTCACTTACTCCCGCGTAGCAACGGTGGCAGGCCGCAGATTCGAGAACGTGTTTTCATTGTCGCAGTGAGAGACGACTTAGAACTAATTGGTTCAGGAGTTGATGAACTCCCAGTCGTAGCCAACTTACCAGTAGATGGATGGGACCCGCAGAATTGGAGGCTTAAATCGGGCCTTCCGCTTTTGAAGGGGAAGGAGGTAAGAGCATTTGCACTAACCGAATCTGAAACGCGTTGGATTGATGCTTGGGATGATTTTGTAGTGCAGATGTTGGACCTTCGAAACGGGGAACGACTACCCGGATTTCCTATTTGGGCTGATGCGTGGGTCCGTCCGCAAGACTTAGTGATCCCTAACGGTACGCCAAAGTGGAAGGAGAATTTTCTTGTTAAGAACTCTAACTTCTACGAAGCCCATCGCAAGGTGCTAGAGAAGTGGAAGAAGAAATGGTCGATTGACTCCGACCTCTTCCCGCCGTCGAGGCGCAAGTTGGAATGGCAGGCTC
>WLHA01000286.1 GCA_009702955.1 Actinomycetota bacterium | reverse complement strand
ATTGATGAGCAGGCTCTCGCTTTTCCAGCGAATGAAGGCGATCCACCTCCGGTAGCGGTTGTGCGCGTTACTTCCCCGTTATCCATTGTGCGCACGAAGAGTGTGCAAGGCACCGTGATAATTGCAGGCGATGGCGAAGGAATCATCGATGCCGCTGCGAGTGGAGTCATTGATGGACACCAACTTGTCCGTTATGCAGCATCGATGACTGGCCCTGAGTTGCAGGACGCTGCCAAAGAGGGTGCGACTCTTGTTATTACGGATACGAATAGGAAGCGCGCTCGTAGGTGGAGCACGGTTCGCGACAACCTTGGCTATACGGAGCAGGCAGGGGAGAAGCCTCTCGTTCAAGATCTCTCCGATGCGCGTCTCGAGGTATTCCCTGGCGCACGCGATAATTCCTTTACCGTCGTTGAGCAGCAGGGTGTTAAGAGAGTCGTCGCATCTGCCTATGGAAACCCCATTACCTATACGGCAGAAGACCGTGCGGCAATGTCCCTTGATGGCAACCTTGATACGGCGTGGCGCGTCGGGGCATTCTCGCCAGTAATCGGTGAGCGAATCCTCGTTGAGGCCAAAGCGCCGATAACGACTAATCATTTCTCGCTAGTTCAGCCGCTTACAGGTCCACGCAATAGATGGATAACAAGCGTGAAAATTCGTTTTGATGGCAAAGGAGAGATAAAGCGTGTATTTGACGACTCTTCTAGAACATCCGGCGGGCAGCGAATTAGTTTTCCGTCAAGAAAATTTCGATCCATCGAAATCATTGTTGATGGCGATAGCACCGGGAAGCGGTTCTCGTATGAAGGCCTAAGCGGGGTAGGTATCTCGGAGCTCACCATCGGCTCCGGCGACCCAGTTGCAGAGCCATTGCGAGTTGTTGAGGTAACCCGTGTCCCGACGGATCTCCTTGAGCGCGCCGGAGTGGCCTCCGCTCGACAAGACCTCGTCATACTCCTCACACGTGAACGCAATACCCCTGTACCCCCTCGCGCAGGAAATGTTGAGTCTGCGTTATCAAGATCTTTTGCTCTGCCTACGCCGCGTACATTTACGGTTGGAGGGGTTGCTCGAATTAATCCTGCGTCCCCAACCCCTGTCATCGATTCTCTCTTAGGGGCATCTACGGTCACTGCAACCGAGAGCGAGCACCTAGCCGGGGATGCCCGGTTCCGCTCCTCGTCTGCAATCGACGGAGACCCACTGACTGCCTGGAATACTCCTTTCGTCGGAACAAATGGGCAGTGGATCGAGTTTCACTCGCAGAAGCAACTGAGACTCTCAAGCTTGGATATGCGAGTTGTTGCTGATGGGCGCCACTCAGTTCCGACGAAGGTGACGCTCAGCGTGGATGGCAAGTTGGTTCCGTTGAGCCTTCCGCCCATAAAGGATCAGACGTCAGAGAACGCGACCTCTCTTGTCCACCTAGATCTTCCATCAACAATGAGCGGCCGAACTCTGCGTTTGACTATTGACGAAGTGAGAGAGACTAAGACGAAAGATTTCTATGGCGGAGGCGAATCGGTAATGCCGGTTGGTATCGCCGAACTTGGTGCCGCAAGTCTTGTCGAGCCTTCTCTGGCATCGACTCGCGAGAACAAGATGTTCAGCACTCCTTGCAGGGACGACCTCTTATCAATTGATGGCAAACCAGTAAATATCTCGATATTGGGGAGTCGCTCAGACGCTCTCTCCCGTGGCGGTTTAAGAATCATCGGGTGTGATGAGATTTCACTCGGAGCTGGTAGGCATACCGTTAATGCGGTAAATGGCGCTGCAACCGCTCTCGATCTCGACCGCCTTGACATGCGTTCGCTTGTCTCAGGTTCAAGCGCCTTGGCGGCAACTCCTTCGGTAGGTGAGCAGGCGCGGACTGCCGGTGATCGTCTAGATGGTCCAACTGTCGGAGCATCCGCGAATACGAAAGTCATTTCTCGCGGGCGTTACTGGGAGAAGGTGAGAGTTACGAATGCAACGCCGCGCGAACCGCTCTGGATCGTGCTTGGGCAGAGCCAGAGTGCCGGGTGGAGCGCGTCGATAGATGGAGAGAGCCTCGGGGCATCCAAACTCGTTGATGGCTATGCGAACGGCTGGAGGTTAACTCCAACCTCAAAATCGTTCGTAGTTACGTTGAAATGGCAGCCTCAGGGTGTGGTTAACAAGGCGTTGGTTCTCTCCTTGCTCGCAGTGCTGGCGTGCTTAATATTGGCAATTTGGAACCCTCGAAGGCGCAAATTGTCATCCGAGGAGACCGTGGATGATGGTGAGGCGTTACTCGTAGCTCCATGGCGCTCTGCACAACGCCCGACGGCTCTAAGGGCATCATTCTCGGTTGTGAGTGTCCTTCTGATCGGTAGCTTGGTAGCCGGCCCGTTGGTGGGTATTACTGCAGCACTCTTCGTGCTCGTCGCCTGCTTGTGGCCACCGCTTCGGGCGTTAGTAGCGCTGGCGCCATCTGCCTGCCTTGCTGCTGCAGGCATCTACATCGCTTGGCGCCAGATGCGAGTTGGGGTACCCCCGACCTTTGAGTGGCCTCTCGGATTTACGCGAGTGCACCTGCTCGGCTGGAGCGCAGTCGTGTTTCTAGTCGCCGATTCGATCCTGAGTTATGGGGCAGATAAACCCGACTCCTAAGGGGACACCTAAAGGCTCTGGAGAAGCCCGGAACAGAGCTGTAGCCAGAATTTCTAGTTCTAGAGCTACGCGTCTGTCCCGATAATCATTCCGGCGCCTACAGTCTCGTTGGTACCTTCATCGATGAGAATGAACGATCCAGTCATTCGGTTTCGTCGATACTCATCCACAAATAGCGGAGCAGTTACGCGGAGTTGAACTCGGCCAATCTCGTTCATGTTGAGTTCCGTCGCCGATTCGTCCCTAGACAGCGTGTTGATATCGAGTCTGTAGGCAAGGTCTCTCACCTGGCAGCGAGCGTTGTTTGTCGTGTGCTTGATTCCATAGGTTGTGCGCTCTGATAGCGGGCGCTCAGTAAACCAGCAGACCATCGCATCTACATCTTGGGTAGCCACTGATGCGTTTCTTGGGCGACAGATCATGTCCCCACGGCTGACATCAAGATTGTCGGTAAGCCGAATCGTTACAGACATCGGTGGAACAGCCTCGGAGATTGGTCCGTCGAATGAATCAATGCCAGCGATGGTGGTTGTCATTCCAGAGGGCAGCACCATGACTTCGTCTCCGGGCCTAAATGTTCCCCCTGAGACTTGACCTGCGTAGCCGCGGTAGTCGTGGTGCTCGTTGGACATCGGCCGAATTACATACTGGACCGGGAATCGCGGATCGATCAGGTTTCGGTCAGAGGCTATGTAGAGATGCTCTAGGTGGTAGAGCAGCGTCGGTCCGCCATACCAAGGCAT
>WLHA01000285.1 GCA_009702955.1 Actinomycetota bacterium | reverse complement strand
GCTGCATCCGACTAACCCAGGGCGAGGGCGACGGCCATCGCGTTACTCGATGTATGAGATAGCGAGATACGCCACTCGCTCACACCTCGCGCCTCAGCTAAACGCGCAGCTTTACCATGGAGCAGCAGAAGTGGCTCACCGCTGGACTCCCGTTTTACCTCGACATCACGAAACGCGAACGCTCCAACACCAACACCTAGCGCCTTCATAACCGCTTCCTTAGCAGCGAAACGCGCAGCTAACCCTGGAACTCTGTCTCGGCGCTCCTCGATAGAGAATCGCTCGCCATCGGTGAAGCAGCGCTCCTCTAACCCCGGTCTTCGAATTAGCACTGCGCGAAATCTCTCGACATCAAGAAGATCTGCACCCATGCCTACGACGTTGTTCACTTCTCGCGCCAGCGATCAGCGAGCGTGTAAACCGGCACTGTCAAAAGATCCGCCATTAAGACGTCACCAAGTAGAGCGTCATCAAATGTTGGTTCGGTCTCTGTGACTGCACTGCGGATAGCGGCATAGCGATTTCGGTAACCAGACAGCACGCCTCGGGCCACCTCTGGCGGCAGGTTCTCGTGCAGATCAAGGTGCAGCAGGGTAAGCCCAACACAGTCTGCGCCCTTTACCTCGGGGACAATCACAACGATGCGGCCATCGCTTCGACCTCGAGCAATCGTGACCTCTCCCTCAACGGCAACAAGTTGCTTCGTACCGCGCAAACGGGGGTCTCTCTCAGTTCGCGATGCCAGCGTTGCACCTACTCCGGCGCGCTCTACAACTGCGATCACAGCATCATCCGATGCAGGGTCTCCGTCAATTCGATAGCGAGTAGACCCCTCTACCTTCTCAACTGCAGCGTCGAGAGCAACCAGCGTGCGCAGAACGCGATAACCGAGGTTGTCGCGTGCGGCACCAGCCGCGAGAACCGCCTGAACAAGTGGAGCGCGCAGCAGTGCATCGTCTGAACGCGATATTCCAACAGTCACTGTCTTGGCCTGGTGCTTAATCGCATCAACTGGTCGGGTTAATTCGTCAATAGCGAGAGTCAAAGCAGCTGTTAGCCACTCAATCACAACCGCTGGGGTTCCAACAATCCCCCACTCAACTGCGAACACTTCGAGTGGAACAATCCCAGCTGCATACCTAAATAACGATGCGAGACGAACCGCGGTACCTGCCTCTAACGAACCGTCATATCCGCCGACACGAAGGAAGCCAAAGAACCGCTCTGCAAGAGGAGTAATCGTCTCGCCCAGCCTTGAGTATCCACTCTGATTAACGAGCTCTGCTGAGCCATACGCATCTTCTATTGCAGCGCGCGACTCGCGAAGAGGAATGGCTGACGCATCTATTGCGAGTGCTGCTTCATACCCAAATAGGTGACCAGCCATAGCGGAGAGGACGAACCCTAGATCAGGGTGCGTAACCGGGACCGGGAAGGTTGCGATTGCCGCTCCAAAACGCTCCTCTCCATCATTCACAAACGCAATCGCAGTCGCCTTATGCGCTCTGTAGATCGCGAGTTCCTTGGCTACATCGTCAGCGATTGACCCACTCAGCCCAGCAGCACAGACCAAAATTAAAGGCTCAGCTGAGAGGTCGATGTGCTTCTTATCCTCAGTCGCATCGCATGCAATTGACTTATAACAAAGTTCGGAGAGTTTGATTCGAATCTCCTGGGCTGCAATTCGATTGCGGCCATTCCCGACAACGGCCCAGTAGCGCTTGGATGGCGCGAAGTTCTCTGCAATTACACGCGCAGCAGAGCGGCGAGAAAGAACTACCTCCATCGCTGCAGGCAGATCGCGCAGTGCCGCTAGAAACTCTTGTCGGTCGGCAAGGTCAGCCCCGACCGCCGAAGCAATACCAAATGCCAGAAGGAACCCTGCAGCTATTTGAGCGTAGAAAGCTTTTGTGGAAGCAACGCTCATCTCCACGTCTCTACCGTCAGAGGTGTAGAGCACTCCATCGCTTCGATCTGTGAGATCACTACCGCGTCGATTTACGATCGAGATGACAACAGCACCTCGACTCCTTGCTAGGTCGACCGTTCGATTCGTATCGGTTGTGGTTCCGCTCTGACTAATTGCAATCACAAGGGTCGCAGACATGTCCTCGCTTAGGCGAAACCCTGACAACTCAGTTGCTGGAAGCGCCTCAACAACAAGTTGGGAGCCTGCGAGGTCGGCGAGTGCTGCGGCGAGACTCTGCCCCGCTACAGCAGCGGTTCCTTGACCTATAACAAGTACACGGCGTAGCGCACCGGATGACAGCTTCTCCCGAATTGAATCCGGGAGAGCATCGCTACCAACGTCTACAACAAGCACCCCATCGCGCTCGATCAACTTCGCTCGCAGTGTTTTACGGAACGATGCCGGTGACTCTGAGATCTCTTTGAGCAAGAAGTGGGGAAAGGCTCCACGATCTATATCCCTAGTAGTGACCTCGGCGCGCGCCAGATCTTCCGCGCCCACCTCGATCACAGAACCGTCATAAGAGAAGCGCCTGATTCCAGCTAGCGAGCCAGCAAGAGCGGCATCGAGCACAACAATCTGCCCGCGGCTCGCCTCTGGATTATCTAGATCACTTGGTGTCTCGCCATCGAGGCGTACATATTGACTCGCCTCCTCAACAACTCCATAGGGCTCACTTGCAACTACATAAGAGTCGTCTGCAAGCCCAATGTAAAGAGCCTGGCCGCTACCGCGCAGGGCAAGCAAGAGTTGATTTGGGTCAGCGCCAGAGTGTGCCGCTATTGCCATGCTGCCCTCAAAGGTTGCGACCGTCTTAGCGAACGCTGCGACTAGTGAACCCGAGAGGTCGGCATCGCTACTCAAAGAGGTTTCGCTCGCACTGATCGCTCGCGAGACAAGCGCTGGTATCACTTTCGCGTCAGTGGTTATCTCGGAGGGGATCGAGAGAGAATTCTGTTCGATCAACTCTCGGAAGTTATCGACATCGCCGTTTAGTGCAGCGGCAACGTACGGACCAGCAACATTTAAGCCAGCGCCCGCAGCCTCGATGCTATTGAGGGGGTGAGCATTGGCCTCGGAGATAATCCCAACACTCGCCCAGCGCGTGTGGCCAAGCACTGCGATCTGCGCGCTCTTACCCATTATCGCCAGATGAAGGAGCGTATCCTCCGAGATGCTGCGCCTAAGCGCCGCCACGTTGTCGCCCAATTCTCCTATCTCTGCAGCGGCTTTATAGACAAATACGAGAGCCCCATCAACGATGCCGACAGCGCCACCTCGATACAGCCGATCGTCAGCGCGCTGCGCAACAAGTGAAAGCACATCAGGCGCGGTTAGATCTAGCGCCGGGTTTGTTACAAATAGTTGGAGTCCAGCGGAGTCGCGCCCGCGGACCTCTAAACGATCTATCGCG
>WLHA01000284.1 GCA_009702955.1 Actinomycetota bacterium | reverse complement strand
TCCCAGAGCGAGCCAATTACATCGCTGGCACGTCTTGAGGGCTTGTGTGGGTATCTCGCATCGGGCATGGCGAAGCATCGTAGTGGGGGGTCCTTGCAGTTCGCCTCTGCAGCGGTCACGATGCACCCTGTGACTCTCCCCGAAACCCCGTATCTGAGACCCCTAACTTCGCTAGCAATCTTGGCTGTGAGTCTTGGAGTAGCCCTGAGCGCCTGCAGTAGCGGCGGAGGCGAGACCCCCTCTGCCAGTGGCTCTGATCTATACGCAGCTAACTGCGCTCGCTGTCACGGGTCCCAGGGCGAGGGCATAATTGGCCCATCGCTCGCAGGTGTTGCCCAAACCTTCCCCGAAGAAGATGGGCAGATCGCTTTTGTCTCGAACGGCGGAGGCGGAATGCCAATGTTCTCCGAGATTCTCTCTAAGGCTGACATTCAAGCCATCGTCGAGTACACGCGCTCGACCTTCAAATAGATATCTAGATGGATTCTGAAAGAACAGGAGCTTTGATGGTCGAGAGAGAGAGTCACCAAGCCGAAGACCTAGACGCAAAAAGCGAACAACCCCCGCGCGGTCTAGCAGCGCTTCGCGCATGGCGGCTAGGGAAGCCCCGCTTAGGGCTGCTAGAGCCGAGTGCCGAGCCCTCCCCGCGCACCGATGTTGGGGTTGTCTCACCCCGAACGCCGGCCCCCGCCAAACCTCAGCCTCGAGATGCTCAGAGAGTACGCGTCTACCGCGCTGAGACGCCCCTGAAGGGCCGTGCACTCCAGACAATCGAGCAGTGTGGGGAATTCTGCGAAAGCGTCGTAGGGACGCTCTGGTGGCTCAACAGGTTCCCTGCACTCGGCCTTGAGAAGATCCCCCACCTCCGAGATGGCCGTGGGGCACGCCAAGCCTTCTACCGCGAGGATCCAGGGCACCCCACAATCACGCTCCCCCGCCGATATCGCACCGCGAACGTCATCCTCCATGAGCTCGCGCACTGGACAATGCATTCGGATCACGATCTCCCAAACCATGGATATACCTTCACGCGGGTATTCATGGATCTCACAGCCGAGTTCAGTGGTCCGGCGGCGCGCGAATTACTTGCAGCTGCGTACTCTGAGCACAAGGTGCACATCGGGGCCGAGGCGGTACTAGGGCCGGACGGTATCTACCGCTACGGCAATGACGAACGTCTTCGGCTCGGGCGCAACACGCTCATGACAGTTCACCATCTCGGTTCGGAGGAAGCTTCGAGTGGAGTTCTAATCCGATCCACAAAGAAACACGTCGCATTGTTACTAGAGGACGCAACCGAGATAGTGATTCCGCTCCCTTCGATATGGAGAGTAAGCAGCACCTAATCGCCACCTAGAAAACTCTGGCCGCTAAGTGTCGAGTAAACGACACCAAGCGGCCAGAATTTATTAGGAACTAATTGGGGCAGGTAGGCCCCACGGTGGTCGTTAGGAGAGGCGCTCGATAATCATCGCCATACCCTGGCCGCCGCCGACACACATCGTCTCAAGTCCGATTGTCTTGTCGGAGTCCTCGAGGCCGTTGATGAGTGTCCCCATGATGCGGGCCCCGGTCATACCAAATGGGTGACCGAGAGCAATTGCACCACCATTTACGTTGAGGCGGTTCTCGTCAATGCCTAGACCGCGAGCAGAGGCGATTACCTGTGCAGCGAATGCCTCGTTGATCTCGACAAGGTCGATGTCATTGATCGTCATTCCTGCACGAGCAAGTGCCTGCTGGGTAGCAGCGATCGGCCCTAGGCCCATGATCTCCGGGTCAAGACCACTAACTCCGGATGAAACAATGCGCGCAAGTGGCTTGATCCCAAGGGCCTTAGCCTTCGTGTCGCTCATAACGATTACTGCAGCTGCTCCGTCGTTGAGTGGGCATGCGTTACCGGCAGTGACTCGGCCGGTCGGGCGGAATACAGGAGCGAGGGAACCCAACTTTTCGCGATCGGTAGATGGGCGGGGGCAGTCGTCTGCCGAGACGACTGTTCCATCGGCGAGCGTGTACGGAGTGATTTCACGCTCGTAGAACCCGCGGTCGATGGCTGCTCCAGTGCGCTGCTGCGAACGGAACGCATAGTCGTCCATCTCCTCGCGAGTGACGTTCTCAATCTCGGCGACGTTCTCAGCGGTCTCACCCATTGCGATGTAGACATCTGCAAGGCCCTGCGGTGGGGTCCATGTTCCTTGATCGCCATTCATGCGAGCAAGCGTGCGGAGTGCAGAGTCTTGGAAAATCGGGTTCTGAGTTCCAGGAGTGTGGTCCGATGATCCACCGACTGCAAAACGACTAACACCCTCAACGCCAGCAGCGATGAACGCGTCGCCCTCACCGGCGCGCACTGCGTGCGCTGCCATTCTGATGCTCTGAAGTGAAGATGAGCAGTAACGAGTAATTGTGCATCCAGGAACGGCAGGCATTCCGGCGAGGATCGCTACAACGCGCCCCATGTTGAAGCCCTGCTCTCCACCGGGGAGCCCACATCCAAGAATGAGATCGTCAATGGACTGACGGTCAAGCTGAGGCACCTTGTTCAGAACAGTGTCGACAATAAATGCCGCCATGTTGTCAGCACGCTCGTCTTTAAACGAACCCTTAAAAGCACGCCCGATAGGGGTACGTGCGGCTGCGACAATTACTGCTTCTGGCATATCGGCTCCTGAACCTGTTGTGAGTTATTGATGTTGCTAGTTATTGATGTTGCTAGTTATTGATGTTGCGCTGGCGAGACAATAGGCGACTCTCTCCCCTATTGGGCGAGTCGTCGCCTCCGGCGCAGGAGAGGCCGACCAGAGATGTCAGTCGATGCGCCTCAACTCGCTGGCGTGGTACTTGGCGTTGGCCACGTAGGAGGCAGCGTTGAGCGAGATCATCTCGGGCCTAACCGCATTATGCCTAAGGGTCGCCGGTACCCCAAGAGCCATCGCACCTGAAGGCACCTCCATGCCATTTGGAACGAGCGCCGCAGCGGCCACAAGCGCTCCGCTGCGAATAAGCGCTCGATGTAGCACGATCGATCCAGAGCCGATTAGGGCGCCGCTCTCAACGGTGCAGCACTCCATGTGGACAAGGTGACCAATCACGCAGTCGTCCCCGATGATGGTTGGCATCTCTCGAGTGGCATGAATTACAGAGCCATCCTGGATATTGGTTCGGGCGCCGATCACGATCTCTCCGTAGTCACCCCGCATTACAGCCCTTGGCCAAATGGAGGACTCTGCACCGATCGTGACTTCTCCGATAACTGTTGCATCGGGGTGCACGAAGGCACTCGGGTCGATCTTCGGGGTGTGCTTTCCTAGCGCGTAAATAGCCATTGTCTCAGGCTACCCGCAAGACTTCGCGATACCCTGAAGATCGTGCTGAGCCCGGATG
>WLHA01000283.1 GCA_009702955.1 Actinomycetota bacterium | reverse complement strand
CGTCAATACCTTTAGCGCTGCGATGGATGACGACTTTGGAACCCCTGCCGCGCTCGCCGTTGTATTCGATGCCATTAGCACTGCAAACTCTGCAATAGATGCTGGTGACTTATTCACCGCCGGGACCTTCGCTGCCACGGCTTTCCAGTTAGCAGGAGCCCTAGGGGTAATGGTTAAGACACCGGAGCGCGGCGACGATGCTGACGAGATTGATGCGTTGGTGTTGAAGCGTGAAGAGGCGCGCGCGTCACGAGACTTTGCTGGCGCCGACAGGATCAGAGACGAACTCGCCCAGCGCGGTGTTGTGCTCGAGGACGGACCTAGCGGTACGCAGTGGCACCGATGACGCGAGTTTTTTCTAAGGATGTGTTGTAAATGAGTAATGACCGGCGTGGCGGACAACGCGGCAGTAAGAGCGGCGGAAGTAGTGCCGGAAATGGTGCCAGAAATGGTGCCAGAAATGGTGATGGTCCGCGAGGCGGTCAGCGCGGCGGAAGTGGTGGCGGAAATGATGGCAGAGGTGGTGGCGCAAACCGCGCGGGCAACTCCGGACGAGGTGGCTATCGCGACGGTGGGCGCAGCGGCTCTAATGAGCAGCGCGGAGATTTCTCAGACCGCGGCCGGGGGCGTGACTCCGATGAATTCGACGAGTATTCGTCGCAGTCGCCAGAGCGCGAACGCGGTTTGGGCGGAGACCAAGTTGAGGGCGTAAATGCTGTGCGCGAGCTGCTACGCGCCGATCGAAGAGATGTAAGGGAGTTGCTCATCTCGGTAGGAAGAGAGAATTCTCCGGCGATCGAAGAGATTATTGAACTCGCTCGTGAGCAGCGCGTACGCGTCCGCGAGGTAGGTGCGACCCAGATGGAGGCGGTTGCGCGATCAGAGTCGCCACAAGGTGTAATTGCTCTCGCCTCCTCGATCGAGCCCGTTGATATTGACGCATTGCTAGAGGATCCGAAAGCGTTCATTGTTGTGCTCGATGGTGTGACTGACCCTGGCAACCTAGGGGCAGTTATGCGAACTGCTGAGCAGGCAGGTGCGACAGGATTCGTGCTCCCTAAGCACAGAAGCGCCCGCCTTACTCCGTCTGCGATGAAGGCAGCAGCAGGTGCAGCTGAGTGGCTTCCGATTGCACAGACCGCAGGTGTGCCGTCATTTCTTGAGAGGGCGAAGCGGGCTGGAGTTTGGTCAGTTGGATTAGATGCTGACGGGGACGTAGATGTAAATGAGATCCCAGTCGCCGATGCTCCGATTGTGATCGTGCTCGGGGCAGAGGGGAGCGGGCTATCTCGGCTCACTCGTGGAAGATGCGACCTCATAGCGAGCATCCCAACCTTTGGGCACCTAGACAGCCTCAATGTCTCAGCCGCCGCCGCCGTCGCCTGCTTCGCAGTTGCCAGGCGTCGCGGCCGAGAGTGAAGGTTGGGCGTCGCGGCCGAGAGTGAGGGTTGGGCCTCGCGGCCGAGAGTGAGGGTTGGGCGTCGCGGCCGAGAGTGAGGGTTGGGCGTTAAATATCTCCCCGCTCTCGGGAAAGTACCGGGTTCGAGACTACGGTTTGGGACCACCGCGGGCGTAGTGCTCGCGAATGCCGGAGTAGCTCAGTTGGCCAGAGCAGCCGCCTTGTAAGCGGCAGGTCGTCGGTTCGAGTCCGACCTTCGGCTCCATTGAAGTGATCTTTGACACGCGTGAGCGAGGTGCGCGGGATAGGGTCAGATTCACCTGTTAGCCCAAAAATAAGGGCGATATGAACGGAGTCTGAGTGAATTCAATCGGAGAGTCGCAAGCATGACGGATCAGATGACCCCAGTAGGCGGAGCTCCTCGTCGTCGAGGACCTGCATCTAGCGGCGGAGCACTTAGCAACCCAGCCGTTCGCGCCGCGTTGCTAATTGTCCTTGCGATCATTATTGGAATCGTCCTGCTTCAGGTTATTGATGACGGCTCCGGTCCAATTGGTGATGGCGGAACCACCACTACTACTGCTGCCTCCACCACATCCACATCTCGCGGAACTACAACAACAACTAAGGCTGACCCGAAGGAGACAGGAACGGTGCGCACGCCGCAGCAAGTAACTGTTCTTGTTCTCAACGGTTCAGGCGTTGGGGGAGCAGCCTCGACTCTCACGAGTACTCTGCGCTCACTTGGTTACCAAACACTCACTCCGACAGATGCGCCGGCTCAGGTAGGTAACACCGTTTACTACCAGTCTGGATACAAGCGTGAGTGCGCAGCGGTAGCTACAACTGTCGGCGGGAATGCTGCGGTCAAAGAGATGCCAGCCCCAGCCCCTGCTGGCGCTGAGCGCGCTAACTGCATAGCGATTATCGGTACCTAGACACGCGCTTTCGTAATAACGGAGATCTAAGAAACTATGGATACTGATATTCAGATAGCGCGCGGGCTGATAGGCGCAGCCTCAATTCCCGGAGGCCCGACACAAGAGCAGATGAATCTTATTCAGAGCCTTCTGCACGGATATTTTGGTTCCGATGCGGATGCCGAGAAGCTCTCTGCGCTCTCTCCGGAGGACCTTGCAGCGATAGTCGATCCAGATGATCGCCACCGTGTCGCCGATCTATTGGTAGTGCTTGAGTTCTGCCGCCACCCCTACGACGAAGCGCAGGCGGATCTCGTCGAGAAGTATGTCGGGGCCCTTGGAGTCGATGAGCCAATGCTTATTCTGGCCCGTGATGCGATTCAAGGAGAGGTAGAGAAGGTCGCTGCCGACTGGAGCAGGCTCAACGCGCCACCAAGTGGTGAGCGCGCAATTGCTGAGCAGGATCGTGATTATGGAGCGAAGCTGCGAGCATTAGAGAACTGCCCTCCGCTTAGTCTCGGGCGCACATACTTTCAGTACTACCAGCAGTTTGATTCCCCATTCCCTGGAGAAGACGGTGGACCCCATCCCTCTGTAGCGAGTCACGATTTTGATCATGTGATCACGGGCTATGACACGGACCCTCCAGGGGAGTTGGCGCTTCAAGCGATGCTCCTCGCGTCGAATGGGTTTCAGGACCACTTCTCTTCGCTAGTTGCTTCGCTGCTCCTATATGAAAGCGCGTCGCTTCCTTTTCTCACGATCATCCCCAAGGAGGCCGTGCTTGATCGAGACGGAGCAATGGATCTCCTTGCAAACGGATTTCTACGCGGGCAGATGACTACCGTCGATTGCCGCTCCCTCGATCACATGGCCATAGTGAATAGGCCGCTCGCTGAGATCCGCAGAGACTGCGGTATTGAGCCACTTTCGCAGCCGGCGCACTGGGATCGCTAGAGAGATTGAATCCAGCTCTTGACGCTGGGAGACAACTTCTAGATTTTTCTTTTGGCGCGGTGCTGGCATCGCATCAATAGATGGGCCAATCTGTGCGCTGTGAATAGTTTTGGT
>WLHA01000282.1 GCA_009702955.1 Actinomycetota bacterium | reverse complement strand
GTTTGTTCGCACAGAGAATTCAAACGTCTCTGAGGACGCTGCGGCGAGATCATCTTCATGGGTCGAGACGAACTCCTCGGCGACTCGCCAAAGCTGTGACCTTCGAACTATCAAACCTGGGTCTACGAGAGGTCTACTCAAAGTGGATGGTGGTGGCCCCTCGGTTACGCGCTGCGCGTTTCGAAGTATTGCTGCACCACTTGCGATGACGGGTGTTCCGTCTGCACGCGTCGGAATGTTTGTAAGTGAAATGAGGATCACTAGCGACAGGAAGACGATAAGAATGATCGGGTGTGAGCGCTTAGGTGGACGGCGAGCCGCGAGGTCCTCAACTTTTCCTAGTGCCTCAGCGAGTAGGAGAGTGACTCCGAATACTACGAATCCGGCCGCAACGGTCTTCGCAATCCTCGGCCAATCAGTGCTCCATATCCATCCAGCAGCTACGGCGAGACCAAAGCCTTGCCAAAGATAAATACTGAGGGCGCGAGAGCCAATCCATGTGACCGGCGCACCCACTCTTCCCGAAGAGAGTTGTCGCAGCGGAGTGCGCAATGAGAGTAGAAGTGCCGATGTAGCAACCCCAGCAAGGGCGGTGGCGCCATATGTTGTGTTGACTACCAGCGGAATCGTTCCTGTGGCGAGCCCTATGCCTAATGCCGCTGCCGTGGAGATGCCGAGTGCCGTGCAGAGGCGTATAGATGGCAATCCACGACTTGAGATGATCATGCCCGCAACCACGAATGCCGAGTAGGTAACCATGTCGCCAACTACCAACGGGGTGGAGTCTGGAAGCAATGAACCGGTAACCAGCAGCAAAGCCGGGACAAGCCAGCCTCGTCGCGAGCCGCGTAGGAGTAGCGGTGATGCAATCAACATCCATATGTATGCACGCAGATACCAGAGTGGCACCCAGAGCATTGCGAAGCGCTCTGGACCGGTGGGGTCAAGTACGGGGACGAGCCATCTCAGGAGTTCAGCGGTAGTGGGGTGCCAGCCATGCGCGACCATCCAAATAATGCAGGTGCCCGCGTAGACCCAATAGGGGATCATTAGTCGCTTCAGGCGATTTCGGAGAGTAAGTGCGTAACCATCGCGAGCAAGAGACGGCGCGAGCAACGCGCCGCTCGCGAGGAACATTGCAGGCATGGCCCCAAACCATGAGAGCGGAGCCCAACCCCACGTATGCCAAGCAATTACGCGAAGCACCGCGATTGCCTTTATCGAGTCCCAGAGGCCATCTCGCTTAGACGTTCCTGTTGCAGGAAGGGAGGTGAGATTACTCCCGTCGGCTAACACAGGACCTTGGGCTGCCATGGAGCAGAGATACTTACACACTCGGGGAGCAGCGACGTATTGAGTTGTGCCTGCCAACTCAGATGTTCGCAGCGATAACTCTAGATTTTTAGGGCGAGAGCATGAATCTCGTCGAGAGCGTTAGGTGCGAGAATTACCTTGAGAGAATCTCGTATACCTGCTGAGCCCTGCCTGCATGCACGGTCTCTTCACGGCCGTTGAGGCGCAGGAGGCGTGCTACTTCTTCATTCGGCTCTAGGTCGGCCCATGTCTGGTATCCAGCGTCGCCGTCGATCTCGCCCTTAACGACCGCTAGAAATAGCGGTGCATCTATCGAGTCTGGCATCGGGGCATCGAGAAGAATTTCCTGCTCGGGAGTAGGGCTCCACTCTGTACCGGTCTTAATGCTCAACGCACGTGCGATTCTGCGCGCATGTCCGCGCTCCTCGACACCATTCTTGCGGAGTAGGTCGGCAGCCTCTTCGTTGCCGACGCGATCAGCTAGCGAGTTATAGAAATGCTCGCCGCTCATCTCGAGACGGTAGATGGTCGTGAGCGCCTCAACATCTAACGCTGACTTGGTGTCGAGGGAAGATCCTGCTGTGTAGAAATTAATCTCCGACATTTTTGTTGGCTCCTGTGTTTGAAATTCAAAGTTGTACGCGGTTTGGTTACGCGGCTTGGGTTTCGCGGTTTCGGGGAAGAGTGTAGGTGAGTTAGTCGCCCTCAATCACAAGTGTGCGACCTGAGTCGGCGAGGCGGAGTGTGATCTCGCCTGCAAGGAGTCTGTGGACTAGGTCGCCGACTACCTGTTCGCGCCAGCCTTCGTCTAGGCGCCCCTTGCGCCCCGAGACGATTGCAGTGATGTCAGCGCGTGCTGCAACCATCGAAGGGTCAAGGCCTAAATTGCGCGCTCGCTGACTCACAATTGCTCCGGCGAGAATTACTGCAGATGCAAGGCCACGATCGTCGGACTCTTCTGGGGGAGTGCTTAGCTCCTTAGGGTCCATAGCTAGCCCGCCTGCGATGGAGTCGAGAATGGCCTGCACGCTTCGAGGGTCGTTCGGGACTCCGCGACAGCCATCGAGGTCCGCCTTGGAGCGCGGCATACGCGAGATGACGCTGTCGAGTCCGAGATCTCCGATGATCGTTCGCGGTGGAACATTGCGGCTGCGTGCAGTCTCTTCACGCCATGCGCAGAGTGTTTGAGCAACCCGGGCTCGGTCTCCGCGAAGCGCTCGTGAGCCACGAACTCGCCACCAGGCTTTAGTGACATCCGCTTGCTCCGGTGGGGTGCGTGATGCTTCGCACTCATCGAGCGCCCAGGCCCATCTCTCCTCACCGATTTCAGTGCGCAACTCATCTGCCAAGGCGTGCAGGTGTGCGACATCAGAGGCGGCGTAGAGACGCGCTGACTCGCGAAGTGGGCGTGCAGTCCAATCGGTTAAACGGTCTCCTTTCTCAATTACAACATTGAGATGGCGCTTACATAGCGAGAGAAGAGATTGGTTTCCAGCACCGGCGAATGCGGCGGCTATCTGAGTGTCAACGAGAGCAGAGGGAAGGGTTCCAACCTCGCGCCGCATGATCTCTAAATCCTGGCGCGCAGCGTGGGCGAGCATGATTCCAGGGCCATCGAATACCGGTGTGAGTCTCGAGACATCGCAGGCAAGTGGATCGATGAGCCAAATCTGCGAGCCATCTGAGATTTGAAGAAGAGCGAGCGTCGGCCAGTAGGACCGCTCGCCCTGAAACTCGGTATCAAGTGCGTACCGCTCGCATTTGAGGAGCTGCTCAACCGCTAAGTCGAGGGCTGCGTCGGAGTCAACCCAAATCGGGTGGGGTCTAACAAGGGGCTCATTAACAGGATTCATGCTCGCACCGTAATGGCAACTCCCTATAGAGAGTGGACCTATTGGCGGATTGTCTCTCTAATATCTCTGGCCCTATCTCTGGCCCTATCTCGGGCCCTATCTGGCTCGAGCCTGAGGGGACAATCCGCTGAATCTGCGCTTTTGGGTGTTAGTTTCAGCCTGTTCTGAGACTCAGAAACATCACAGCTATTCCAGGAGGCCAAGGCCCATGACACTTGCAAAC
>WLHA01000281.1 GCA_009702955.1 Actinomycetota bacterium | reverse complement strand
TCAGTTGCCTCCTCTCCTGGGTTTGAGGCCTTTGAGCTGCTAGCCCCTAATGATGATCGCGGCGTATTTCTTGTCTACACACGCTGGGCCTCGGAGGACGACTTCCAGGCATGGGTGCAGAGCCCTGCCTTCGCACATGGACACAGAGGCCAGAGCACCGATGGCCCCGTCTCGACCCACTCAGAGCTCTGGTCATTTGACGTCGCCATCACCGAGGCTCCGACACAAGCCTGAGCGCGTAGTCATTTCAGGCGCGGAACGTCTCGATCAAGACTCTCCTTCCCTCGGGCTTACGTTCAGACCGCTTGGGCGTTAGGCTCGCCCCTCGTGACCACTGTAGATCCAATCATCACCCAACTCTTCGGGCCTGACGGTCCGTTCGAGATCGTCATCGAGCCTGTTCTCGGAATAGACCTTCAGGTTTATAAGAAGCGAATGCGTTCGCTCCGAGAGGTAGCCGAGTCGGCAGCAGTGCGCGTCGATACCGACTTCCTCGTACAGGGAGATCAACGACTCAACTATGCGGAGCATGACGCTTGGGCACGATCAGCCTCTGCCGCGCTCGCTGCGATAGGTGTGGAGGCAGGGGATCGCGTAGCGATTGTCTCTGCGAATACCATCGAGTGGGTAGCGATGTTCTGGGCATGCGTCGGCAGTGGTGTGGTGACGGTTCCACTAAACGCATGGTGGAAGACTGAGGAACTCGAGTTCGCTCTCAACGACTCTGGCACAAAGGTCATGCTCTGCGACCTTCGCAGGTGGGAACTCGTGCGCGATTTGGTTCCATCACTTACCGATCTCACACATGTCTTTGTGATCGGATTAACAGAGCCAGACGGGATTGCACGACCGGCTTCAGAGTTGTTCGAGCAGAATGACCCTCCCGCATTTAGCGGAGATGCTCCTTCCGAGGATGATCTTGCAGCGATTCTCTATACCTCTGGTACTACTGGAAAACCTAAGGGTGCAACGGTTACGCATCGACAGGTAATTGGAAACCTCCAGAACATCATGTGCGCGAGCGTCGTATCGACATTGAAGGCGGCCGAGGCAGGGACACCGAGTAAGTATCAGGCTGGGAGTCTCCTCGTTGTTCCGCTCTTTCATGTAACTGGTTGCCTCGCCACGATGGTTACGTCATATGCGACCGGCGGAAAACTTGTACTAATGCCCCCGGGTCGCTTCGATGCCGATCACGCGATGGCAACGATTGAGGCTGAGCGCGTCTCCTCTATTGGGGGAGTGCCGACAATCATGTGGCGCATTGTTGAGTCGGAGAACTTCTCGAAGTATGACCTCTCCTCGGTGACTCGAATCTCCTACGGAGGTGCTCCAGCAGCTCCAGAGCTAGTCACTCGGATCAATGAGTGCTTCCCACAGGCTAAATCGGCTTTAACGACTGCCTATGGCCTCACTGAGACGGCCTCAGTCGCTACTGCGAATGCCGGTGCTGATTACTTGAATCACCCAGACTCGTGTGGTCGTCCAGTGCCTACTGTCGAGATGCGTGTCGTCGGTGACGATGGCACTGACGCCCCCTTGGATGGAAAGGGTGAGGTATGGCTGCGCGGCCCGACAATCATGCTGCGCGGTTATTGGAATCGCCCTGACGCGAACGCCGAGGCGCTTACAGCGGATGGATGGTTCAAGACCGGCGACATCGGACGCATCGATGCTGAGGGCTTCTTGTACCTAATCGATCGCGCCAAGGACATGATCATCCGAGCCGGAGAGAACATTTACTGTGTTGAGGTAGAGAACATCCTCTTCGAGCACCCTGATGTTCTGGATGCCGCAATCGTCGGTGTACCTCATAAGCAGTTGGGCGAGGAGGTCAAGGCAGTCGTTCAACGCCGCCCTGGCTCGAGTGTGACCGCTGAGGACATTCAGGCCTTCTGTCGCCTGCACCTCGCAGACTTCAAGGTGCCGGAGTATGTCGAGATTATCGATGCGCCGTTGCCTCGCAACCCTGCTGGGAAAGTATTGAAGAACATTCTGCGCGGCGGCGCTTCAGCCTTTGCTCCTTCCGAGTCCGACGACTCAGCTCTGTAAGGAGGAGTTCCAGATCGAGGCGTTAAACACACTCCATGGTTACTGGGGATACTTCTCGATCGTTGCGAATGCAGTTGCCGGTATCGCCGCGCTTTTGGCATGGCGCATAGAGCGGTTGCGCGGGCGCACGGTTTGGGCACTAACTATTGCGGCTGAAGTTGCGATATTGATCCAGGTGCTTCTTGGGGTAATTCTTGTGGCGAGTAACAAATATGAAGCCCCAAGATTCCACATGTTTTATGGCTTTGTTATCTTCATCACCGTTGGGCTTCTATTCCAATATCGAGCATCAATGCGCGGTCGGCTAGAGATGCTTTACGGATTTGGGGGGCTGTTTGTTATGGGTCTTGGAATAAGGGCAGTACTGCAGGTAGTCACATGAGCCGCCTGAGGGTCATGTTGATTTTCGGGGGCCGATCCGCTGAGCATGATGTCTCGCGAGTCACTGCTGTATCGGTTGCACGTGCCCTTGACCCAGATCGCTACGAGGTAATACCTGTTGCGATTACTCAAGATGGGCGATGGCTTGATGCGCTAGAAGCGCGAGCGCTCATTGGCACGGACGTCGAGTTACCTCAGGGCCTGCCTGTCTCCGGGGCGGCTCTTACAACTATCGGAGCGGCTATCGCCGAGTCTGGCGAGGTCTCCGCAGCGGCGTTTGGTGTTGATGTCGTATTTCCACTTGTTCATGGTCCGTTTGGTGAAGACGGCACGCTTCAGGGCCTGCTTGAGTTAGCTGACATCCCTTATGTCGGCTCAGGTGTTCTTGGTTCTGCTGTTGGTATGGACAAAGTCATGATGAAGCGTGCTCTAGTTGCATGCGGAGTAGATGTTGCAGATTGGCTTGAGTTCCGTGATGGAGACGATGTCGGTATCTTCTGCGAATCCGTTGCAGGGGAGCTTGGATTCCCGTGCTTTGTAAAACCCGCGAATATGGGGTCCTCTGTTGGAGTCTCGAAGGCGAAGAACGAGGCCGAACTGAGAGACGCCATCGATCTCGCTACCCGTTATGACGAGTGGGTACTCGTTGAGGAGACAATCACCGGTCGAGAGATTGAGGTCGCGGTGTTGGGAGACCTCGATCCGCAGGCATCGCTGCCCGGAGAGGTGGTACCAGGCGCAGAGTTCTATACATATGCCGATAAATATGAAGACGGTTCTGCCCAACTCATTGCCCCGGCTGAGCTCACTACTCTCGAAGAACTAGAGGTGCGATCGCTCGCGCTCGAAGCATTCGCTGCTTGTCGTTTGTCGGGGATGGCACGCGTTGATTTCTTCCTATCGACCGAGGGGCGAGGTTTCCTTGTGAACGAGGTAAACACGATCCCTGGCTTCACGCCGATCTC
>WLHA01000280.1 GCA_009702955.1 Actinomycetota bacterium | reverse complement strand
CCGAGCGAGTTCATCTCCTGTAGATACTCACGCATGATGATCGTGCTCTTTACGAGGAGACCGCTCATACCAATTGCGTCTGCGTTGACCTCTCGTGCTTTATCTAAGAAAACACTTAAGGGTGCTTTGATGCCGATGTTGTGAACTTCATAGCCATTGTTCGTGAGAATAATGTCAACGAGGTTCTTCCCGATGTCGTGAACGTCGCCCTTAACGGTTCCGAGTACAACAACTCCTTTACCGCCAGCGTCTGCCTGCTCCATGTGGGGCTCTAGATAAGCGACCGACTTCTTCATTGTCTCCGCGCTCTGAAGCACGAATGGAAGTTGCATCTCGCCGGTAGCAAAGCGCTCCCCGACAATCTTCATTCCCTCTAGCAATACATCGTTGATGATGGAGAGAGCTGCTCGCCCTCCTGCAAGAGCCTCATCTAGATCGGCCTCAATGCCTTCACGCTCGCCGTCAATAATGCGATTACTCAGGCGCTGCTCGACGGGCCATCCAGAACGGTCCTCGCGCTCTACCGCTCCTGCTGTCACGTTCTCGAACATCTCCAAGAACTCCATGAGCGGGTCGTAGTCGTCGGTGCGTCGGTTCCAGATGAGATCGAGTGCTACCTCTATTGCACGCGGATCAATTTTATGTAGAGGCATGATCCGTGCTGCATGCACAATCGCTGCATCAAGGCCGGCCTTGCGGCACTCGTCGAGGAAGACGCTGTTCAACACGTGGCGCGCTGCAGGCTTGAGCCCGAATGACACGTTGGATAGACCCAGCACCGTGGAGGCGCCTGGAAGTTCAGACTTAATGCGTCGGATCGCTTCGATGGTCTCAATCGCATCACCACGCAGATCCTCTGTGCCAGCACTTAGGGGAAAGGTAAGCGGATCGAAGAAGAGGTCTGTTGGCGGGATTCCATACTTATTGACAGCGAGGTCGTAGATGCGTTTGCAGACTCGCATCTTCCACTCCAGATCGCGAGCCTGTCCTTCTTCATCAATGGCGAGGCAGATAACCGCCGCTCCATATTCGCTAGCTAGGCGTAGGACACGATCGAGTCGCGTCCCTGGGGCCTCGCCCTCCTCAAGGTTGGCTGAGTTAAGGATTGCCTTGCCACCAAATAACTGCAGCCCAGCCTCCATAACCTCAGGCTCAGTTGAGTCAAATACAAGTGGGAGCGCGGCCTGCGTGGCGAAACGCCCTGCGATTTCACGCATATCAGCAACGCCGTCGCGCCCTACGTAATCGACGCATACGTCAAGTACGTGTGCTCCTTCTTTGACCTGCTCGCGCGCCATATTGACGCATGAATCCCAGTCTTCCTCGAGCATGGCGTCGCGGAACTTCTTAGATCCATTCGCGTTCGTGCGCTCGCCTAGTGCAAGGAATGCGACCTCTTGGTCGAACGGAACCTGGCTATAGAGGCTCGAACAAGATGGCTCAAGGGTTGGGGTACGCACCATCGGTGCTCGGCCACCAACGCGCTCTACGACTGCTGCGATGTGCTCCGGGGTTGTGCCGCAGCACCCTCCCACGATGTTTACTCCGAACTCTGTTACGAAGCGCTCGTGAGCGTCTGCAAGCTGAACCGGAGTGAGGTCGTAGTGCGTGTGGCCATCGACAACGCTAGGAAGCCCGGCGTTAGGGAGGCATGAGATGAAGGTCTGTGAATGCTGCGCGAGGTAGCGCAGGTGCTCGGTCATTTCCTGTGGACCGGTAGCGCAGTTCATCCCGATTACGTCGGGGCGCATTGCCTCAAGAGCTGTTAGCGCAGCGCCAATCTCGGATCCAACGAGCATGCGCCCGGTCGTCTCCATGGTTACCTGCACCATGAGAGGCACCTCTCGCCCTGCTGCCTGCATTGCACGGCGACATGCGATTAGAGCGGACTTTGCCTGAAGAAGGTCATAGACAGTCTCAACAAGAAGTACGTCTGCTCCACCGGCGAGCAATCCAGAGGCCTGAACCTCATAGTCATTTCGTAGATCTGCAAATGAGATAGCGCCGAGCGAAGGGAGGCGGGTCCCTGGCCCAATGGAGCCCACTACCCAGCGAGGGCGATCGGGTGTTGAGAAGTCTGTTGCAACATCTTTAGCCAACTTTGCCGCTGCAACGTTTAGGTCATACGCGCGATCCGCAATGTCGTATTCATTTAGTACGAGGCCAAAGGCTCCAAAGGTTGCGGTCTCAACTGCATCGCAACCGGTTGCTAGGTAGTCGGCGTGCATGGCTGTGATTAGGTCGGGCCGTGTTGCTACGAGATTCTCATTGCAGCCCTCAAGGTCGAGGCCACCAAAGTCGTCAGGGCCAAGGTCGTAGGCCTGCATCCAGGTCCCGAAACCGCCGTCAAGAACTAGGACACGCTCGCTTAAGGCTCTCAGAAATTCGCTCATCGGCTCGGAGTCTAAGTGCTGAGGCGCGGTAGTTAGTCCTTGGGCATCAGCGAGCACTTTGGCGAGGGCTTAGGTGAGCGCTAGAGCCGTAGTCTCGGTGCTCAGAGCCGTACACTACGTCGGTGAAGATTTACACGCGCGGTGGAGACGACGGCACGACAGCACTCTTATTCGGGGGTCGTGTCTCAAAAGACGACGTCGGTCCCCACGCCTACGGCACTACGGATGAAGCCGTCTCGGCGCTAGGTGTCGCACGGGCCGAGGCCGAGGCTGGCTCTGAGATTTTGGAGCTCCTCATCCGACTCCAGCGGGACCTCTTCGTTGTGGGAGCGGAGCTTGCGACTGCCCCCGAGAACCGATCGAAATTAACTGACGGAACGAGCCGTGTAACTGTTGAGATGGTTGCCGAGCTCGAGCCAATTATTGACCAAATTACAGAGCGCTTTGAGCAGCCCACTGAGTTTGTGCTCCCAGGTGAGAATCGAATCTCTGCCTTGCTCGATGTTGCTCGAACCGTTGTACGCAGGTCAGAGCGCGACTGCGTTGCTGCAACTCGCCTCGGATGGCTTGAGGCTGAGAGTCAGGTAGTTCCTTACCTAAATCGTCTTGCAGATCTCTGCTGGACCCTTGCCCGCTGGCAGGAGGGCGTGTTTAGGCCTGCTCGCCGAGAGATTGTCGACTGATCTTCTGCTCTTCTGTAGATAACAACTTCTTAAAAACCTTCCATACAAGAATCGTGTACTCGAAAGGGATACAAATGAGCATCGTGTTTCGTGTTAGCGCAACCTCAGCGTCGCGAGCGAGAGCGGACCTGCTAGCCGTTCCGGTATTTAGTGGAAGGCTCTTAGGGCCAGGGGCAGAGGTTCTCGACGAGGCGCTATCGGGCGGCCTAGTCGCATTCCTCGCCTCGTCTGGTTTTGAGGGGAAGGTCGGCGAGACGCTGATGGTCCCCCTTGGTGACTCTGGCGCCGCCAAAGCCGCGATGGTGTTTGGTCTAGGCACGGAGTCTTCGTTAAGCCT